>NZ_JBALPC010000017.1:0-8212 GCF_036965225.1 Bacillus sp. JJ1474
GAAAGACGCTTTCCTTATTACAGAAAAGTGCCTTTTAGTAAGAGTACACATAAAGGGTTATCTCAAAATAGAACCCTAATTCCATATAACTGTTTTATTTTGGGGTACCGCCAACATTCCACGTTTATCTGACGGTACACCATATGCAAAAAAGTTCTCTCCAAATGCCAGACAGTGTTTTCTACGAACAGCTGATTAAGGACACGGCGTGCTATTCAACGCAGGGAGGGCCCGTCGTACTGTCATGATTAAAGCTTAATTATAAGTTTCCTCCTTCATTCCGGTGCAATGTATCTTTAACCTAGAATATCAGAAAGTGCACTTTTTACGTCTGGAAATTGAAAGGAGTAATTGTGGTGAAGTGCTTTTTGAGGGAGTACCCGCTGCCCTTTTAATACCAACTGACTCATTTCACCAAGTACTACTTTTACTACAACCCCAGGAACATGGAGCCAATATGGGCGGTGAAGGACGTCTGCAATGGACTGTCCGAATGATGACATGCGTATTGGATGAGGAGAGGTCACATTCAACGGTCCATCTACTTCAGGGTTCATGATGGCGAAGTAAACCATCTCAACCGCATCTTGAATGTGCACCCAAGAAATCCATTGCATCCCACTGCCGATTGTCCCCCCGATACCCAATTTATACGTTAGCACCATTCGCGGAAAGGCACCCTCTTGACCTAGAATGATGCCGAAACGCGCGCAGACCGTTCGAACGCCTAATTCTTTCGCCATTGCCCCTTCTTTCTCCCAATGCTTGACAACACTGGCCAAAAAATCGTTTGCATCACTTTTGGAGGACTCATTAAACGTTTTGAAGTCTGACATCCCGTAATAACTTACACCTGAAGCGTTAACAAGAACTTTTGGCTTTGGATGAAGATGTTTCAAAATTCGAATGACCTCTTTTGTGGATGTAAGACGGCTATTCAAAATAGCCTCTTTTTTACTTTGGGTCCACCGTCCGCTATTAATTGATTCCCCGGCCAAATTGACCATCGCATCAACATCTTTAAGTTCGTTTTCAGGTTGATGATCTGCAGAAAGCCAATCAACATAATGAACGAATTCACTTGTTCTTCTTTTATGATCAGGAAGACGCGTTAATATGGTTACTCGATGGCCTTTTTGAGTCAACAGGTGAGTCAGGGCTTGACCTACAAACCCGCTTCCTCCCGCTATAACAACATGCAATGTACTCACCACCTGCAACTATTTTATAAAGTATCGGCTTAAAAGATTGCCAACAAGAAAAACAAAAATCATAACTAGGCTAACGGGGAGACTTGCGAAAATTAAATGCCCGTCTATCAGGCCGGATTGGAACAATCGGTCATAGGCAATAAGAGCGTAAGGGATAAGAAGGAATAGCGCCGTTATGATGCCAGGTGTGTAGCCTTTGAAAAAGATGGACTGAATAATATGGATGATCGCCTGAAGAATAAACAAATTGAGTATGGCTGTATATAAAAGAAAGCCCCCTCCGTTTAATGAGGAATGGGCAGTCATCAATGTAGTGAATGAGATAATCAGCAAAATCCATGTAGCCGAAATAGAAAGTTGGGCAGCGGTCGATCCAAGTTTTTCCCTCATTTCTAATGTTAGTTTGACGAAGGGAGCTTTTCTGTTTTTGTGTGCATTCATGGACGATTCAATGGTCATGATCTCTTCTAAGTCATGGAAAATAAAAATGATTGGAAACAACCAAATAACTGTATGAAGATCGAAAAATTGGCGGAGAGTTTCAAGCATCTTTTGCCTCCTGCTTCGGAAAGAATTTGTTTTTCATCAAGACCTTGTCATGTTGTAGTTTTGTTCATTGTATGGGACAGACTATAAAAATATGCTAGTAGTCACTTGAAAGCTTATTAAATCCACAGATACCTGTTTAGCTTCCTTCAGCTAATTTTTGATAATGGGCCAGGGCCAGTAACGGAAAAACGTATTCGTAACAATGATAATTGATATAAAAGGCTCCCGCCATTCCTCTTCCTTTCGGGTAGGTATTTGTCCAATCTTTTTCTTTTCTATCCACTAAAAAAGCTACGCCGCGTTTAATGTTAGGTGTCACTTCAGTCGCGGCCGAGATAAGTGTGTCAAGGGCCCATGCTGTATGAGTGCGGGTACTTTCGCCCAAAGGCACATAACAATTTTCGATATCACTTTTACAGGATTCTCCCCAACCTCCGTCTTGATTTTGAATGGCTTTTAACCAGTTTACAGCCTTCTGAATGGCAGGATGATTCGGGGAAACCCCAACCGCAACCATTCCCGTTACCGCCGCCCATGTGCCATAAATATAGACGCCCCAGCGCCCTATCCAAGAACCATCCGACTCTTGATTCTTTAACAGCCAACGAATCCCGCGTTTCACAATGGGATGATGAAAATCCAAATGGGTATAGTTCCCGAAAAACTCTAATGTCCTTCCCGTTAAATCAACCGTCGAAGGATCAATCAACAAATCTTTTCCGCCCTCGATCGGTAATAGGTTCAATAGTTTCTTGTTCACATTCTTTTCGAATGCCGCCCATCCACCATCATTGTTTTGCATGGAAATGAGCCAGTTGATTCCCCGATCCCATGCCTGCCGACAATCCACCCTTTCGATGACCAACGTTCGAATCGCTCTTAGTGCAGCCGTTGTGTCGTCAATATCCGGATGGATTGTATTCATGTCCTCAAAGCCCCAGCCTCCCGGCAAAAGATTCGGTTCATGAATGATCCAATCCCCGTATTTGACATGTTGCCGGGAAAGGATATATCGGTTTGCCTTCTGGACGGTATTCGATGAATAAGGGACTCCGGATTCTTGCAGAGCATAACTGATTAACGTCGTGTTCCAGACCGTAGCCGTCGCATATTGGCAGTGAAGTTCTCCATCAATCCGGCAGGTCATCGATTTTAAGCCTAGCAAGGCGCGGGTAATCACCGGATGTGTATTCGAATATCCCCTCGCCAATAAGGCAAAAATCATCATAGAAGTTGAACCGAAATAATTACAAAAGGTGCCGTCCGGTTCTATTCTATCAAGCATATATTGTTCGGCGCGATATAAAGCTAACTCGCGAAGGTTTCCGGGATAGTCTTTCAGCCCTTTCAGTCCTTTTTGAATCAAATCAATAACCGAGCGGAATTCCGAATCTTCTGTAAAAAAATGATTTTCTCTTTTCAGATACAAATCAGAGAGATCAGGAGACCGTTCCGTTCTCCTGCTGAAACCCAAATTGGCCAGAATTAGAAACGGGATGATGTTCGTTCTGCCATACACGGAGATGTCAAAAAGATTGATTGGAAAGGAGTCTGGTATAAGCAGCACTTCAATCTTAATGGGGAAAGGCGGCCACTCGCACTGTCCGGTTAGAGCCAGCAGGATTTTAAAAAATATATGGACTTCCGTAGCCCCTCCGTTGGCAAGGATAAACCTTCTTGCTGCCTTGATATCCGGGTCACCCCGATCCCTGTAACCGGAGTAAAGAAGGGCATAATAAGCTTCCACTGTGGACGTAAGATTCCCTTTATCTTCATCATAGAACAATCCCCATGAACCATCTTTCTTCTGTTTCCCTGCAATACGTTCCACCAGTTCTTTTATGAAATCCTCGTCATCTATCTCCAATGTCCGCAATAAGATAATCATGTGACAGTCTATTCCGATGCCGGTTTCGAAAGGATATTGCCAGGACCCGTCATCTGTTTGGTCCCTAATGACCTGATCGACGATTCGGTTCATTTCCGCATGTACCCGATGCCTCATGTTACCCCCCTCTTTCGAATACTCACGTTGTATTCATATTCTTCTAACAATATGAATATGCATTTCTTTATGGGAGAATCGGACGCAATTCAAATGAAATATTGATAAGGGATGATTACTTTTGCTTAATTCCTATTCGGATATAAAAAAGGATTTGAAAAAAAAATTAAAAAGTAAATCTTCCGGCCTCCTGCCCTCTTTATCCGAAAACGATAAACAACGTATTTACTATATAAGAGAACAGACAAAACAACATAATCAAAACAACGTGACACGGACTCAGGCTTATTATAATTTTTACCTTGAGCACCCAGAAATCCATTGGGCCTTTCTTGGACATATGGTATCGCGGAATGTTGGCTGGAATATGACCGATTTAAAAGGGGACTTGCTGACAAAACTTCTCCCGGAAAGAGATCAGCAGGCGATTTATTCTTTCTTGGAACGCGGCAGCTGGTTGATTTTTCAGGATGTGTATCCCCAGTGTTTGATTTATGACCTAAGTGTGAAAGCCAACCAGGAAATGTTCCACCTTTTGCCCTTTTTTTACATTTCCACCTTTATGGAAACGATGTGGCGTTATTTTTGGAACAGTGGGGATTCCTACACTCTTACGATTGCGACTGTGATCAATGAACAAAGTTATTTGGAAAAAAGATTGATCCAAAATGATCACTTTAAAAAAACCGTAACCGGTACGGTCAGCTTCAAGTTGTATGATTTTTTGCGTCTCAATCACATTCTTTTTCCATACTGTGCAGAGGAAGATAGGCAACAAGCCTTACTTGCCGGCGCTACCTCGCGCCATTTCACTTCGCTTCACGAACGAATTTTATTCGGAAAAAGATTGTATGCTCTTCTTTTTCAGCGAAAAAATATTTCAGCTGGCGTTTTGAAATGGGCGCACGATCATCCCCATACGGGTTCACGAAAAGATTATTGGCCCGATTTGTTTAACAATGTAAACGAATTTTTTCCCCGTTCCCTTTATAAACCTCGGGTCAAGAATTGTAAGTTGAGAAAAGGTGCCGCCGACCGGTTGTACAGCCCACCGTTAAAATACTCCTGGCCGAATTCTACTCATGAAGACGCAGAAAGCGGCGACTGGTTTGAGGATTGGCATGTTCTGGACTATATTCATAAGGAAGTCGATGTGAATGGAGATATATTCGGGAATTATTGCAAAACGCTTGAAACCATTGAGCTTGCGGTCATGGGAAAGGAAGCCCTTCTGTTACGTGAAGAGGATTAACCATCTATGTGCGGTGATTTTGACAGCTGTTCTACAAATTTGCATTGGTCGCTCCTTTCATTTTGACTTTTATACTTCGAATTGTTAATTATGTCATAACAGAAAGGGGGGAGTGTCAGGAAAATGCGCTTCCTGACGGGACCCCTCTAATAATAGAATGAACATAAGAGTAGGATTATTACAGATATTTGGAATGTGTTTTCCAATAGACTAACCGAAAAATCACTCCTCACATTAAATGCAACTAATTTTTCCTACGATTTTTACTAGGCTTGAAGGTATTTACATTCATCTTCAGTATAAAATTTGAAGTTATTCTAAACTCTTTTGTCAACAATCTTAGCAGCCAAAAAAAAATGCAGGAACCATGTCCCTGCGGTCAAACTTATATTCTCTCCAAAGCTTCTCCAAGAAACTTTGCAAGCTCGAGCATTCCATATTTTTCTGCTTTTGCTTCTGCGTCTGAATTATAGTTTGTGTTTGTATTGACGTCATACGTAAAAATTTCACCAGCGGCATTTTTTACAAATTCAATGCCGGCAACATCAATTTTAACAGCCTTTAGAAAAGCTTCATAGCGTTCGATTAAATCACGATCGACATCTTCTACAATTTCGAACTTAGGTCTTACTTCTACTTCTTCTCCTACAGGACAAAATAGGTCGCCAATTTGACATACATCCGCTGGACATAGCTCAAATCCTTCTGACGTATCGACCCTTACAGAATAAACGTATTTGCCACCTACAAACTCAGCTCTTGTAATATAGGAATCTGGTGATTGGATATACTCCTGGATAAGCGTAATTCCATCTACAGACTCTTCAAATGCAGGACTATTAACATGTAACTTCAATGATTCAACAGTTTGGAACAATTGGACTCCAAGTCCTTTACCAGCCCGATTATGTTTAGTAATGAATGGGGCTGTTCCTAGCTTTTCAGCAGCTTCTATAATTTGCTCGCGGCCCACTGCACCAATTGTTTTTGGAGTTCGAATTCCACTCGCTTCAAGCGCTGTATATTGTTTAATTTTGCTAAGTTCAAGACGTAATGCATTACTACTATTAAAAACAGTTCGATTATGGAATTCAAGCCAATCAAGAATTCCACCAGTCAACTCAGGTGCAAATCGGTGATCTCTTGTGTGAGAGGACGCACTCATACGATTATAAAATACCCCTTCTGGCGGTAACGAAGTTAAATCGATGATCCCTTTATCAAGATGCCATGCCTCATATGGCAGGTTTAATTCATCCAATCGTTTTGTTAAATGAGAGGTCCAATCATCATTTTCATGGATAATGTATATTTTTTTAGACATATCAAACGTCCCCTTCATTTTCATTTTTTAAAATATTGACCTAGTCACCACTTAATCTTGGAATTACATATGTTAACCTGTAGCGTTACTTTAAGTACAAAATTTCACAATCTCTCCTAAACTTTAACATAGATATCTAGGAATTGTTCAACAATATAACCCTAGAATAAAAATAAGCGCAATCCTTTTTTGAAGTGACCCCAAAATGTTAGATTCGTGTCTAACATTTGAGGTGCAGTTAAAGGAATGCTCCCGATTGTTTAAGATATTAATTTAATTTTGATATTCATTTAAAGGTTTTAAATGGTAACTCATAATAATAAGTTCGCCTTTTCTTCCCATCTTCCTTACACCTTCATCTACAAAACCGTTTTTCTTATATAATCCTTGTGCGACTTCATTTTTTAGATTCACAGCTAATATAATTTCATTAATTTCGGGAAAATATGACCTAACAAATTCAGGCAATAATTTTATTGACTGTCTTGCATATCCCTTACCTTGATGGTGAAAATCTGTTGAAAATGCTCTTAATAATAACGCATTTTTATTATTTGAATAAGGCTTTACTCCCTCATTTTTATGTAGAACAAAAAACGTTACTAACTGTTCACCTTCAATACCTAATATAGAATATCTTTCTGGATCTATATTTGAAAGTTCATTGCATTCTTTAGGAGTACCAGTAAAACTAAGTTGTTCCTCTGATAAGGTATATTGTTCAATTGAATCTTTAAATCTATCATTATAAAAATGAAGTTCCATAAAATTTCCCCTCCCCAAATTCGAACATATATTCCTATTTTAATAAATGTAGTCAAGTCAATCAATTATTATTTTTGAATCATTCAACATAATGGCCTAAAATTGAAAATGAGCGCTGATCCTTTTTACTGAATCGCACCCGATTGTGGAAGATCATAATTACTATGTCTTGTTAAACTAAAGCACATGTTACTTCAATAAGCCTTATCTAACCTCAATTACAAAAGCATAACTCGAACTTCCCTTTTCCCACCTTGCATGGGCATCGTAAATATAAACACCTTTCTTTTGGTGCTATTAAAACATTATTATTTAACGAAACGTCCTCCACTTCGTTATCATTAAGCCATCTATTTACTCCCAATGTATTTACATTAGGTTCTTTTTCAAATTCTATTTTTAATTCAGATTCAGGCAATACAATCACGGGTTTAATTTCATGATGTTCAATTAGCCTTGGCGGAGAAATTGTATCGGCACAAATAGAATTAAATAAACCATCCCAACAATATGAACCTCGTGCCACTTCTAGTTTCTTTTCATTAAAAGTTATAGTTGGTGAAGGCGGATTATTATTAAATAACCCTATAACGAAGTAAATTCCAACACCTAATACAACTAAAACTACTAGAGTAATTAACGCCTTTTTCATAATTCCCCCCTTATCGTTATTAAACATCCTTTCTTTAACTCTATTGCTCGATAGTCTATGTACATTTATTCACAATTTTATTGAGTTATTGTGCTTAAGCCCCCTATAGTTGAAGCAGAATGGGATGTTTATTACATAATCGCGCCCTAAAATCGAATAACTAATAACTTGATCTTAATATTAAAATCAAATAATTTTCCTTCTCTAAGTTCCCTCTAGTTTAAGTTCAATACTTTACATTCCTCTTCTAAATGATGAAGTTGGTAAAAAGTTTGCTTTTTCCATTATCTTAAAGAAATATATATTACTTTTTTACGTATTTCAAAGATAAAAAATTATTGATTCCAATTTTCTTAGCCCTAATTTCTGGAAGAGGCTTTCTTTTGTACTCTTCAAATCCCAATTTGTTATATAAATTCATTGCCGAAGTATTCGTATCCGCAACCTCTTCAAT
>NZ_JBALPC010000018.1:0-15493 GCF_036965225.1 Bacillus sp. JJ1474
GGACCAGGTGCTGTCTTTTGGATGTGGGTCATTACCTTTATCGGTGCAGCATCCGCTTATGTAGAGTCGACTCTTGCTCAAATGTATAAAGAAAAGCAAGATGGTGAGTATCGTGGGGGTCCTGCCTACTATATCGAAAAGGGACTTGGCTGGAAATGGTTTGCGGTGGTTTTCGCAGTGGCAACATTGCTTGCAATGGCTTTCTTAATGCCAGGTATACAGGCAAATGCAATTGCAGATAGCGTTCATAACGCTTTTGGTCTTGACAAAACAATCACAGGTCTAATCGTTGTCGCACTTGTTGGTTTTACTATTTTTGGCGGAGTTAAGCGTATTGCTAAAGTTGCAGAATGGGTCGTTCCTTTCATGGCAGCTGCTTATGTTTTAATTGCACTTATAATTATTGGATCTAATTTTGCAGATATTCCAGCAATATTTGGACTTATTTTTAAAAGCGCTTTCGGAGCTGAAGAAATGTTTGGCGGTATTATTGGTTCAGCTATTATGTGGGGAGTAAAACGCGGTCTATATGCGAATGAAGCTGGTCAGGGTACAGGTGCTCACCCAGCAGCAGCAGCAGAGGTTTCCCACCCAGTTAAGCAAGGTCTTGTTCAATCGTTTTCAATTTATTTAGACGTATTCTTAGTTGTTACAGCGACTGCATTTATGATTTTATTTACACAACAATACAATGTTATCGACGAAAAAACTGGAACAGTACTAACTGAAAACCTTCCAGGAGTTGAACCAGGAGCTGGTTACACTCAAGCGGCAGTTGATACGCTCATTCCTGGATACGGTGCAGGATTTGTTGCCATTGCTTTATTCTTCTTTGCCTTTACGACTATCTATGCTTATTACTATATTGCAGAGACAAACTTGGCCTATCTCGTACGGGGTAAATACAGGGGAATTGCTTTTATTGCACTAAAAATCATCCTTTTAGGAGCCATTTTCTTCGGATCCGTAAAAACTGCATCAACAGCATGGGCAATGGGAGATATCGGACTCGGAATTATGGTATGGCTAAACTTAATTGCGATTCTATTGTTATTTAAACCAGCGCTTATTGCTTTACAGGACTACGAAGAGCAACTTAAACAAGGAAAAGATCCAGAATTCAATTCATCTAAATATGGAATTAAGAATGCTGATTTCTGGGCAAATGGATACGAAAGTCCAGAACAGAGAAAGAAAAAGAACGTTTCTTAATGTGAAACTTTCATCCGCTAAAAACTCACGTTAAATAAAAAATTGAAGTCTATAACATTATAATAGAGGTGGGTTGTTTCATAAGGAGCTCAATAACCTTATGAGACAGCCCCTTTTTATATTTATTTTATACGAATTACGTATTTCAAGTGAAAGAACTAACATTTTTCGCTGGGACAATCGGTAATTCAAAGCAGTAATGAATCTCTTGATACCCTGAACACAATCTATAACTTGCTTGAGAATATTATCGCGGTATCTCGATCCTTCAGAGCACTCATGAAATCATCGGCAATGCTCTCCATCTCGGCTCCTTCATTAACAAATACTAGAATTATCCTTTCTCTATCAATCCAAACTGATAGGCACATCAAGGAAGATTTTCTCCCCCACTCACTCACAATATCGGACATTTCCCGTTGTTTTCTGTTTTTCATAGGAATCCGGAATATTTGGAATTATAACGCTCTTTGTTTCCCTTTTTTCTTAGGAATCTAAAAAAATTGGAAACATAGTGCTATTTGTTTCCTTTTTTTCACAGGAGTCTAAAAAATTGGGAAACATTACGCTATATGTTTCCTTTTTTTCTTAGGAATCTAAAAAATTTGGAACATTACGCTATTCGTTTCCTTTTTCCCACAGAAATCTGGAATATTTGGAAACATCACGCTATTTGTTTGGGAATAGAAACAGCATCATGAAAGCTTCAAGATCTATAAGCTTCGGCTTTGATTCATTTATGTATTCTCCAGCTGAATTAAAATTGGTTTCTTTCTATTAGGTCAATTAAACTTAAAACCAATATATCACATATTGATTTGTTAGTCTATATTATTTCCAGTTTATTTTATTTACTCAGATATTTATTTTACAAACAGAAAAAATCGCAAACGCGACTTTAACGCGACCTAAGTGATGAATTCGCCAATAGCCTTTTCGACTATTTCCCCATTCATAGGCTTTCCAGTCTGGAACGCCCTAATCTAATAAGGTTCCGTATCTTTGTCTTTGGTTTCTTTCAGTCTTCCATAAGCCAGTTCGGGACTTTCACCCTAGAGATTACACCCATGCCGGGCGCACTAAAAAAAGCGAAGAGGATTCCCTCTTCGCTTTTTTAAATCAGTTCTTTAGAGCTTAAAACTATACCATCTTCATCCGCATAAATGTAATCGCCGGGATTCCAATCAATCCCTCCAAATGTAACAATAATATTTATTTCTCCCTTCCCATCCTTTTTGCTCCTCAATGGGTTACTTCCAAGCGCGAGAATTCCTATATCCAATTTGGCCAGCTCTGCTGCATCTCTAACACATCCATTAATAATGATACCTGCAAGCTTCCGGGTGACAGCAATTTCACCTAACATATCCCCAACCAACGCACATCTTTTCGAACCGCCTCCGTCCACTACAAGGACATTTCCTTCTGGTATTGTTTCTAATGATTGTCTCACTAACACATTATCTTCAAATACTCTCACTGTTGAAATTGGACCATAGAACTGCTTCTTTTTTCCGAACGAGCGGAATTCTTGCTGGCATACTTCCAATTCCTTTCCGTATTTATCACAAAGATCGGCTGTTTTCTTCATCATCCTTCAACCTCCTAAGCTATTTTTGTTTCTCATCTTCTATTTATTTCATTATAAATAATGATAATCCCTTTATTATCGGAAAAATATGTGTTTACCGAGCATATATCTTAAATGAGTCACCTTTTTTCAATAGTAATACCAGAATAAATGATTCTAGCCTTACAAGGATCGCAAAAAAAGGAGGCATTATGATGATATTAATGATTGTGACAACACTCGGTTTTGTCATTTCCTTAGGTATTGTTGGAATCATTCTGCATTATTTTACGAATAAAGCACTGAATCTGGAAGACGCAAAGACGATAGATCCTATACCAAACGATGAAGCGACTGAAAGCGGAGAATAAAAAAGTGATGACCTTTGATTTATTTCGAATGAATGAGCTGGCTATTTTATCATAGCCGGCTTTTATTCGCTTAATAATATCTTATCGTTATTACTCCTACAGCTTGTATACAAATGACACCTATTGGAAAAATTATGGATGAAGAAACCTATAGGAGGAAAGGTATGTCATCTAATAATAAAATGCCCCAATTTCCTGAGTCTTATTGGAGAGAAGCTCCCCTTCCGTCATTCGGAAAGCTCACTGAACATACTTCTGTTGATATTGCCATTGTTGGAGGCGGGATTACCGGAATTACAGTTGGTTCCCTTCTTGTGAAAGAGGGGTTAAAGGTAGCTATCTTGGAGGCTGGAAACATTCTAACTGGAACAACTGGCCATACTACGGCAAAGCTTACCGCCCAGCATGGATTAATTTACGATGAATTTATTAATCACTTTGGTCTGGAAAAGGCAAAGCTTTATTACGAAGCGGAAATGGGTGCGATTGATTTTGTTCGCAGCCAAGTACAAGATAAACAGATTGATTGCGACTTTAGTGATCAGCGTGCCATTATGTATGCAACTTCAGATCAGTATGAGAAGAAACTTCAAACGGAAATGGAAGCATACGAAAAGCTAGGGATTAATGGCAAGCTAGAGGATACTATTCCTTTTAATATTAATACAAAAGCAGCCCTTGTGATGAATAACCAGGCACAATTCCACCCATTAAAGTATTTAAATACTTTACTTCAGGATTTTCTCGATGCTGGCGGCATTGTTTATGAAAATACAACTGCTGTGGACATTGGGGAAAATGACCATCCTGTAGTGATTACAAGAGATGGACACCGTGTAAAATGTAAACAAGTAATTGTTGCCTCTCACTACCCATTTGTAGACATAATGGGATTTTATTTTGCAAGAATGCATGCCGACCGGTCCTATATACTAGGAATCAAAACAAACACAGATTTCCTAGAAGGTATGTATATAAGCGCTGATGAACCAACCCGTTCGCTCAGATATACGCCATATAATGGGGATAAATTAATCCTTGTTGGAGGCGAGAGCCATAAAACAGGGCAGGGTATTAATACAATGAAGCATTATGAAGCACTTGAAAGCTTCGCAGAAGAGGTTTTTGGGATTACCGAATTCCCTTACCGCTGGTCAGCGCAGGATTTGGTTACATTGGACAAACTCCCTTATATAGGTAGAATTACGGCCACTAAACCAAATATTCTCGTTGCTACTGGTTTCCGAAAATGGGGAATGACGAATGGAACAGCGGCAGCTATGCTTCTAAAGGATATTATTATTGGAAAGGAAAATCCTTATGAAGAGCTTTTCTCTCCTTCTCGATTCCAGGCAGATCCAAGTCTTAAAAAGGTTATTTCTATAAATACAGATGTTGCTGGTCATCTCATTAAAGGAAAGCTTGCCGTTTCGCCAAAAGAGCTCGATGATATCGAGAAGGATGAAGGCGCTGTAGTAATGATTAAAGGAGAAAGAGCTGGAGCATATCGGGACAAAGAAGGAAACATTCATCTCGTTAATACAACCTGCACACATATGGGCTGTGAAACAGAGTGGAATGAGGGAGATAGGACATGGGACTGTCCATGCCATGGATCAAGGTACACGTATGATGGAGAAGTACTAAACGGACCAACCAAATTACCTCTTAAGAAAATCGATTTACAGTAGAAATAGAAAAAATCCTCTTCATGAAAAATATGAGAGGATTTTTTCTATTTTCTTTAAGACTTTGCAAGTGTATTTTATTGGCAGTCAAACCAGCCTTATGCATACCTGCTCACTCTTGTTTTCGTCCCGAATAAAACCTTTTCGCACGTAGGCTGGTAATCAACAATAATCGCTAACATAGCCTACTTTTTAAAATTATAACTGCCCCTTATTACTCTTGTCGGCGGCTTTTTTGCGGATTATCATGGCCTGTTGTAAACTCGACTAACTCTGAGCTCGTCCGATTGCCTTTTTTCGCATTCTTATTGCGTTCCGCATTTGCATTACCCTGTTTTTTTCTGCCCATAGCTTCCTCGACTCCTTTTTACTATTTCAAAAAGTAGTATGGGCGAATATTGAAACTTTATTCTAATGATTATTTTCGTTCATCGAAATCGATTATTTTACCAGCACGCATTACTTTCTTTGAAGCTTGTATGCCAAGCTCCTTCGTAAATTTCCTAAGTTCTCTTTCATCTCTCTCTGTAACTAAGGAAATAACTGTTCCGCTCGCGCCAAATCTCCCAGTTCTTCCTGAACGGTGAACATATTGCTTCAAATCTTTTGGGAAATCGAAATGAACGACATGGGTGACATCTTTAATATCTAACCCTCTAGCCGCTACATCTGTCGCAAGCAGCAAATTCGTCTTTCCTGTCCGAAAATCCTTTAAGGCATTTTGCCGATCGATTTTATTTAAATCACTATGCAGAGTGCTTGTTAAAATATTTTTATAAGATAACTTCTCTGACATGACTGTTAAATTCCCTATATCCTTGACAAAGACAAGTGCTTTAATGGATTCCAGTCTTGAGATTTTTTCAAGCATCATGATTTTGTCTCTTTGTTCCGTAATAAAGTAAATATGATCAACATTGGCAGCGTTGATCGTTTCATCTTTTTCAACTCTGATGATTTCAGGATCTGCTGTTAATTCGCGTGCCAGCTTTTCTGTTCCCTGCGGCAAAGTGGCAGAAAATAATATCGTTTGACGATCACTTAAAGCGGACTTCACGATATTTCGGATCGTTTCTAAATGCTCAGGAACAAGCATTTGATCTCCCTCATCAAGCACGATCGTCTTAACTTCATGCATTTTTAGTTTTTTCTGTTTAATTAACTCCAGCATTCTCCCTGGTGTTCCCAAAGCTATATGAGGATGTTTTTTCAATTTCTCCAGCTGCCTCTTAACATTGGCGCCCCCAATAAAAGAGGCTGCCCGAATTCCGCTGCCCTCAGACCACTTTTGAATTTCTTCAAAAATTTGCATGACAAGTTCTTGGGAAGGAGCAAGAATCACGGCCTGAATGCTCTTTTGATCGCTTTCAATTTTCTCTAAAATCGGCAATAAGTAAGCCAGCGTCTTACCAGTCCCTGTCGGTGATTCAGCAATAAGATCCTTTCCGTCAAGTGCAGCAGGTATTGCCTTTGACTGGATCGTTGTAGGCTGTGAGAAATTCGACTTTTTCCAAACCTCTTGGATAAATGGTTTTAGTTCGCTAATTAAAGTTTGTGTCATAAAGGACTCCTTATATGTAAACATTCATTTTTTGAAAAGTATTTTCGCTACTGATACTAGCGTATCACGCAAAAGATGTCTAGTCTTTGTCAGCTTTTATGAGGAATAGTGAGACACCTGCCCGGTCATATTATTAATGAGGAGGTGAATCCTTTGTACCGTATAGTTTTCAGCATGTTATTTATAGGATTACTTGTTTATACCTCACCTATTCATGCCAGGGAACAAGGGGAGAAGATTGAAGTATATCATATAGATGAAGCAAAGGTTATAAAAGAAATCCCTTCTACTGCTACCATTCATTTAGAAGCAGAAAAATATCTATCTAATATTTCCGGTGTTTATAAAAAAATAAATCCAATTCCGAATAAGGGCTTTATTGTCAGGATTCCTCTTCGCCCTCCTCTTGAAGTTCAAAATCAATGGATTCACACTCTTGTAGACGAAATGAGTATTTTTTATCCAATTGGAGAAGACCCTTACATCATGATTTTTGATGATGAAAATAATGTTTACTTTTTTACAATAGATGGGAATATTTTAGACTTTAGTAAAATGACTAAAGAGTTAGGAATAACCCCTAAAAAAGGGTGAGACCTATCAATAATAGGTTTCACCTTCATTGCTCCTATGGTTTCACATGTACATCTTGCCCATCCCTCCTAATTTGCATATTCCTTCATATTTTTGGAATCTGATGTATACTATATTTAGGGAAACGAAATAAAAAAGGAAAGAAGTGTTAGAAAGGAATGAATCCTGATTCAAAGCGGAATTTATTCATAATGTGGTTCGCCAATTTCTTCGTGGCTGGCAGCATGACGATGGTTTTGCCATTTATCTCTCTGTACATTGAGACGTTTGGGAATTTTTCCTCGGCTTATGTACAGCATTGGTCTGGATGGACGTTTGCCATTACCTTTGTTGCGGCTTTTCTTTTCTCGCCAATCTGGGGAAGAATTGGTGATTTGTACGGGAGAAAGAAAATTCTCATTGTTTCAGGCTTAGGAATGGGCTTATCCATTTTCCTCATGGGATACGTCACTTCTGTCTGGCAGCTTTTTATGCTCAGGCTTTTTATGGGGATCTTTACAGGCTTTATTCCGATGTCGCAAGCATTTATTTCAACTCAAACCCCAAAGAATATTGCAGGAAAGGTAATGGGGACTTTACAGACCGGCAGTATTACAGGTTCGTTGATGGGTCCTATGCTTGGCGGTGCACTTGCAGATATATTCGGTTATGCTGATACATTTAAATGGACTTCGATTTTCATATTTATTTCCGCTCTGCTCGTATTATTAACGAAAGAAATCATTCTGCAGAATAAGGAAGATAAGAAAACAAGTTATTCTAGTAAAGAAGTCATTCTTCATATTATTCGCCACCCTGTTTTGTTAACCGTTTTGCTCATTTCAGCTCTTATTCAAATGGCTCACTTTAGCATCCAGCCCATTCTCTCTTTATATGTCAGTGAGCTTCATGGTACGGAAAACCTTGCATTTTTTGCCGGAATTGCTTTTTCTGCAGGTGGGCTGGGGAATTTGATGATGGCTAGAAGATGGGGAAGAATTGCCGACCGCTACGGCTATATCAAAATTCTAGTTATTTTGCTTTTTCTGGCTGGCCTTTTCTATCTGCCCGGAGGATTTGTCACGAATTATTGGCAGCTGGTGCTCATTCGATTTACTCTTGGCGTGACAATCGGAGGAATTATTCCCGTCCGGATTGCTTATATCCGGCAGGAGGCGCCCATCGCCATGCAGGGGGAAGTTCTTGGCTACAATACAAGTCTGCGCTTTTTCGGAAATATTATTGGTCCCGTAATGGGCGGACTTATTTCAGGATATTTTGGCTTTTCAGCTGTATTTATTACAACAAGTTTGCTCCTAATAGTGAGTGGATTTATTTTACTAATCGCTATGAACCGAAATTCTGAAATGGCTGGAGTAAGCTTGAGTAAAAAAAGAATGCCCTCTTAATCAGTTGGGCATTCTTTGCTTTATTTTACCTCCAAAACAATGCTAGCATAATACTTATTTCCGATATGGGCATCAAGCCTCCATACTCCAGAAGATGGAAAGGTCATCTTTACATGCTGTGAGGCTTGTGCTTTTAGTACATCCTTTAAATCTTCATTTTGCGGAAGGGGAATTTCCCAATTATTTGCCCGAACCATCTCAATCCTCTTAGCTGTATCCTTTTGAGTGGCAGTTATTGTAAGAGATTCTCCTGGATTCTCCTTTAAATCCTCTCCCCAAAAAAACCATCTTATTTTGTAAGCTTTACCAGCCTTTATGTCTTCTGAATCCATATAAACTGCCTTCCCTTTTAAGCCTCTTAACATAGATTGATGTCCTCCATCAGATGGTGCAGGAAAGGTTGGAGTTATATTCCAGTTCCTTGTGTTATCTGGGTGCAGGAGGAAGGTTTCCTTTTTCCCATCCCATTCCACTATCACTTCAACCGTTTCATTTTCCTGCATCATTGCACCGCTATTTGGCCCTGAATGATTGGAGAATGACTTCTTATCCATTTCGTCCAATGATCTGCCGCTTCCACCTGCGGTTGTTTGAAAGCTATAGGATAAAGGTTTTCCCTTTATTTCTGCAAATTCGCCTTTATACTCGATATAAAAAAATTCTTCCGATTCACTTTCATAACCAATACGTCCATTCTCTTTTTTTGAAAATACACCTTTTCCAAAAAATTCATGTGTCGCTATCCAATGCTCGCTTTCCCCAGAATATAGGTAATCATGAATAACGATATTCTCGTCTTTGTCTTTTTTCTCTGCAGCGTTTTCAGTGGACAGGAGTGTTTTATCACTTGTTAAAAAATAAATGGCTCCGACAGTAAGGACTATACAAACTGCCCCGCTTAATAAATACTTTATTGGAAGAGTAAAGGATTTTTTCTTTTTCGGCAAATTCGAAAGGGTATGATAGACTCGA
Source organism: Bacillus sp. JJ1474 (assembly GCF_036965225.1). Classification (NCBI taxonomy): domain Bacteria; kingdom Bacillati; phylum Bacillota; class Bacilli; order Caryophanales; family Bacillaceae; genus Bacillus; species Bacillus sp. JJ1474. The sequence continues at coordinate 9,357 of NZ_JBALPC010000018.1, forward strand.
TCTTTTACTGCAAGAGGTGTTTCAAACTCCTCTTCTTTTATTATCTTTTTGATGCTCGTGTCAAATTTTGAGTGGTCCATCTTCATCTCTCCCTTCATCATTCACCTGATTAAGATAGTTTGCGAGCATCGCCCGTGCGCGGTTTAATCTTGATTTTACTGTGCCTTCCCTAATATTAAGAACTTGTGCTATATCCTTTATGGAACAATCTTCAAAATAAAATAACACGACAACTGTTCGGTAATTTTCATTTAACTTTGATATAGCTGCTCTTAATTCATCAAATTCATTTTCAGCTTTTTGAGGCTCAGCCAAGTTTTCCATATTATTATACGAGAGGCTTTTCTGCTTTTTCTTTAACATATCGTTGCATTCATTTATTAAAATCCGAATTAGCCATGTTTTGAAATAGGCTGGATTTTTCAGCTTAGAAATAGAATGATAACTTTTCAAAATCGTTTCCTGTATTGCATCTGCACAATCCAATTCTTCTTTCAGAATCCCCTTCGCTACCCGATAAAGGGAAGATTCACAATTTCGTATTAATCGTATAAAAGCCTCCTGATTCCCGCTCTGGGCAAGAAGAACATCATTTTCCGAAAGCACCATCATCCCCCCTTGTGCTCATTAGACCTCAATTGGTGCAGAAAGGTTCCAAAAAATTAATAAATCGGTGGATATTTGTATGTTATTTGAATTTCAATTATAAAGGGAGTTTTTGATAGAAGAGTAGTTGCACTTTACTAACTTTAGTCTGTGCTCCAGGCAGAACATTAGCTTTCATATCCTTACAAAGGAGGTTAAAGGACACAAATGCTCCAAATCTCAATTCCATGTCCTTTAAAAGGGGTTTAAAGGACATAAAAACTGGCAAATTCCAACCCCATGTCCTATAAAAGGAGGTTAAAGGACACAATAGCTGACCAATCCCAATTCCATGTCCTTTACAATAAGTTAAAATGAATCAAAAGTTGGCAAATCTAACTTCTATGGGATCCGGGTAAAACAGTATCCATGAGAGGTCATGACAGCGTTCCAAAATTGGCAACTGCATCGAGTCAGCTTCCCTGAGCCAGTTTGTGTTAAATTTTTTTAAGAAAAAACACTTGAACAGCCCTCCATATTTTACGGGAGGGCTGCAGTTTATTTTAAATCAAATTCATATAATGAGGACTTTCATGTATGTTTATTCCTATTTATTCATTCTCATGAAGTTAAATTTTACCTCGTAATTATAATCGGCTCGCCTTTTGTAACGACAATTGTATGCTCACATTGTGCCACCAGGCTCTTGTCCGGTGTCACGAATGTCCAGCCGTCACTAAGCTCCATTACCTCTTCCGCTCCCATTGAAATAAATGGTTCAAATGCGATGACCATTCCGTCTTTAAGCAATTGGGTATCCCAAGGCTCAAAATAGTTTAAAATATGATCTGGCTTCTCATGGAGAGATCTTCCAATTCCATGACCAGTTAGATTTTTTATAACGGTATAACCATTCTGATTGGCTACTCTGTTGACTGTTTTTCCAATCATGCTTAGCCTTGAGCCTGCTTTTATCTTTTTCAACCCTTCTTCAAATGCCTTCTGTGCTGTTTCACAAAGGTGGAGAAGCTTTTCATTTGAATCCCCAACCACAATCGATAATCCAGTATCTGCGAAAAATCCGTTTTTGGATCCAGAAACATCAATATTGACAAGGTCCCCATCGGTAATGATTCGATTTCCCGGGATGCCGTGTGCCACTTCCTCATTTACACTGATGCAAGTAAAACCCGGAAAGTCATATTCTCCTTTTGGACCAGATACCGCACCGTATTTTTCAAAAAGCTCCCCTGCATAATCATCCAGTTCTTTCGTTGTTACGCCAGGCTTCGTCCGTGCAATCAATTCATCGCGGATGACCGCAACAATTTTTCCAATTTCTATTAAAGCCGCTAATTCTTCATCATTTTTGACAATCATATGATTCCTGTCCCTTCAATAATTGGTTTTCTTCTTTATATTATATTCTATTTTTCGAATAACGTAAAAACACCCCAAAAAGATGGAGGTGTTTTAAAAAAGATTAGCTTATTTTAAAACCAATTTTACCAAATTGATTGGCTTGTTCCATCCTGTTAAACGCTTGTTCAAATTGATCAAGGGTAAAAACTTTATCCATAACCGGCCGAATCTGGTGACTCTCTACAAATTGCAGCATTTCTTTATATTCTTCTGCACTCCCTAATGTGGATCCAAGAAGATTTTGCTGAGCATAGAAAAAGGTCCGGAGATTAATATTGACTTCATCTCCCGCTGACGCTCCAAATGTCACAATGGTTCCGCCTGTACGAAGAATCTCTAGTGACTTATTAAAGGTAGCGGCACCGACAGATTCAATCACAAGGTCCATCTTCAGTCCTTCCAATGCTGTATTCCAATCTTCATGACTATCAATAGCTCTGTAGGCTCCAATCTCTAACGCCTTCTCACATTTCTCCTTCGAACGTGAGCTTACATATACTTCAGCCCCAGCAGCTTTCGCAAATTGCACTAAAAATGTTGCAACCCCGCTGCCAACTCCCGGGATAAATACCTTCATTCCCGGCTGGACTTTTCCTCTTGTAAACAAGGCCCGATAAGCAGTCAGTCCTGCTAATGACAGTACACCTGCTTCTTCCCAAGTTAAATATTCTGGTTTTTGCTCCACATTTTCCTCTGGTAAAATAATATATTCACCAAAGGTGCCATGGAAAGGAAGACCGACAATTTCAAAGCCGGCCGGTGGTGCATCACTCTTTTCCCTCCAGCCAAGGCCAGGATTTATCATAACCTCATCCCCAACTTGTACAAGAGTCACTCCTTCTCCAACTGCCTCCACGATTCCAGCCCCATCAGAACCAATGACTAAAGGAGGCTCTGTAGACTTGTGGCGCTCAAGAACAAATAGGTCACGATGATTTAATCCTGCTGTTTTAAGCTTTACCTTAATTTCTCCCGCCTTTGGCTCCATTTCCGCTATTTCTCCATATGTAAGTCCCTCTAAACCAGTCTTTTCCGCATGAATTACTGCCTTCATCACGATCACTCCAATATCTAAATGTCTTTATAACCTTTATATTACTTGTAATTAGATTGAATTTGAAATATTTCAACTTTTTTAATCACTTTTTACTTCGGCTTTATGGATGGTTGGTGTTTTTTATAGGATTGAAACAAAACCCTTACATTGAACAACTCTATGTTAGCGTTTTACTCGGTACTGCAACAAAACCCTTACATTGAACAACTCTATGTTAGTGTTTTTTCCCTGATACAACAAAATGCTTACATTTATTAATTGGTTTAATTAACCAATTTTGTTAAACTAATTTAAAATGAATCTACGGAGGTTATCAATTGGGCTGGTCTGAATTTGAACAAGTAAAAAGGGAATACACCGATTTTTATAAAAAAATTGACGAAGAAATTATTAGACTTTTATGTGAAAGAAAAGCTGCTGCAAAAGGAAAGCGTTATTCTCCTCCTGCTGAAATATTGGAGGAGTGGTCACAAAAATATAAGATGAAGGTTTCAGAGATCGGCTGGCTTATGCATGAATTAAATGATGGAAGCGGGCCATTTTACATGCCAGAGGGGCCCGGTGAGCTATTAGGTGTTATTCAAATTATGAAAAAATCAACTGTCGGAGATTTTGAATATATTTTAACTCATGCGATGCAGCATGAGAACGGAAGCATCGTGACGTTAGAAATCAATTATAAAAATAAAGAAAACGAAAACATAGGACATATTATTCCACATTTAATGCTTGAGGTAACAGACACTATCGACTATAAGGTAGCAAAAAAGGGATCTCGCGGCGGCGGCGGGAATACACAAATGAGCTTTCTCATCTCCCCTCCTCTGCCATCTGATCTTAATGAGATCCATTTTGCATTAATTCCATATGCTCCACCTATGGAGTTCCCTCCAAAAGAAGTCGTGCTTGATCAGGAAGTTATTTTCCGAAAAAGCTGACCAAATTAACCATTCTACAAAACCCTTTCAAAACAGACAAATTGTGCATGTTTATTTTCTTGTTATGGTCATATATTTGTACAAAGCCCGAATCAGTTTTTTCGTGGAACTTAAGGAACGACTAAACAAGAACAGCTCAGTTGGGAGGGTTTTGAATGCTCATAAAAAGAAGAAGGAGATGGACTGTTAAAAAGGGGCCGCTTCCCTTTAAATATGTTTTTCTGATTACGTTTGTTATTTTTATCCTAATAACCATTTTCAGTGTTATTATCATAAACAAAAAGCTTGAGCCAACATTAATAGGGATTGCCGAAACGAGAGCCCGCCAATTCGCAGTTCAGGCAATAAATGATGCGATTGCAAAAAAGGCTACAGAAAGCATTGATATTAATGAATTAATCGTGAAGCATGAAAATGCGGGTGAAGCCAGCTACAGTTTTAACCCCCAGTACAATAAAGTCATTTCGGAATTAACGATTAGAGTACAGGAATATTTAGATTTGGTTGAAGCTGGAGATTTAGATCAGCTGGAAAATTTCAAGAATGATATTAATATTGATAAAGAAAAAACAAAAAGCTCGAAAGGCATTGTTTATCATATCCCATTAGGTATGGCCACACAGATGACGTTACTTTCCAATCTTGGACCAGAAATCCCCGTCAGGCTAGAAATCCTTGGAGATGTCACTTCAGATTTAGAAACAAAGATTGTGGAAACAGGCATTAATAATACGTATCTCGAAGTCTATATAAATGTAAGAGTGCATATGAACGTCATTATCCCTTTAATCGAAGAACCGATTGAGGTGTCCAACCAGATCAAAATCGGCGACTGGTTTCATCCTGGTAAAGTGCCTCAATATTATAATGGTGGTGGAACTGGCAGTCCTAATCCAGTCATCATACCGCCGGCAAATAATTAATGGTACTTTTCATTTCATAGAAACTTCAAAATCAATTATTATAATATTAAGACAATCAAGAAGATGCAGAAGCAGATCTACTTAGGAGGTTTAAAAATATGAAAATATTAGTCGTAGGAGCAGGTGCAGTTGGCGGTTATTTTGGCGGACGCCTTGTTGAAAAAGGGGAGGATGTTACATTTCTTGTTAGAGAGAAAAGAAAACAGCAGCTTGACCGTGATGGATTGATGATCGAGAGTATTCATGGGGATCTGAGTCTAAAACCTAAAACATTATTATCAGGAGAAAAGGCTGAACCGTTCGATGTCATTATCCTTTCAACGAAGGCTTATCATTTGGATGGCGGCATTGAAAGTATCCAGCCTTATGCCGGAGATCAAACAATGGTCCTCCCATTGCTTAATGGGATTGCCCATATTGAAAAGCTTGTTGAGGTGTTCGGGGAGGATCGGGTTATTGGAGGTTTATGCTTTATTGAAACTACCCTTGACAACTCCGGAAAAGTTTTGCAAAAAAGTCAAGCCCATGACCTTGTATTCGGGGAAAGAAATGGCGAGAAAACAGAACGTATTTTGAGGCTTCAGGATGCCTTATCCGGAACTCAAGCAAACTTTCGATTATCCGAAAACATTATGCAGGATATGTGGCATAAATATTTATTTATTACAACTGCTTCAGGAGTTACTTCATTATTCCGTTCGCCTAGCGGACCCATTTGCGAACAGGAGCTTGGTCTTAACACAATCGAAAAGGTTCTTAAGGAGACAGTCAGCATCATGAGAGCCATTGACGCACCTGTCGCTGAGAAGATTGAAGAAGTTCAGTTATCTCAAATGCAGAAACTTGGCTATGAATTTAGGTCATCCTTACAAAGAGATATGGAAAAGGGGCTGCCAATTGAAGCAGATCATTTTTTCGGTTACTTATTAAAACGTGCACAAGCCACCAATATTCAAGCACCAACATTAGAAATCATTTATGCAAATCTGAAAATCTATGAATCTAGCATTTAGTAAGGTAATGCCGCCCTTTGGAGGGTGGCATCTTTTCGTTTATATAATAACTGCTTGGACTTTTCGAGCGCCTTTTCCACTCTAAATGTCCATCCGGCTTCTCTGCTTGGACTTTTCAAGAGCCTCTTTCACTCTAAATGTCCGTCCTGCATTTCTGCTTGGACTTTTTAAGAACCACTCCCTCTCAAAATGTCCGTCC
>NZ_JBALPC010000019.1:0-7721 GCF_036965225.1 Bacillus sp. JJ1474
CCCATCGACAGGTGAAAATGTAGCTAAAGGTAGTTATGAAGGCCCTATAATACCCTTAACCAAGAAAAAACAACGCAAACGGTCGCTATGAAAATTAATCCGGGGTAATGCAAGATAATAAAATAAATTTAGAAAAAGGTGGTTGACATTTTCCAGAAACGCATGCTAACATTCATTTCAAGCAAACTAACGTGAATATGTTAAATACTCTTATCATGAGCAGGCAGAGGGATTTGGCCCGATGAAGCCCAGCAACCGACCGTAATACCGTTGTGAAACGGGGCGCTACTTTAGCGCCGGGATTTTCCCGCAAGGCACGGTGCTAATTCCAACGGAAAGGAAACTTTCTGAGAGATAAGAGGCAGAGAATTTGTATTCGTAAGCCTCTTTCGTGATGAGAAAGAGGCTTTTTATATTTTCATAGATAGGGTGAGAAAAGATGACAATTTTACAAAAGAAACAGTATGAGCCGTTGACTGATGAGACAGCGGTGAAGCTTGCGAAAGAGCTAAATCTATTTTCTGAAGGTTCAGTATTGAACTGTCGCGAAATTGGAGATGGCAATCTGAATTATGTATTCCATATAACTGACTCAATAAATGAAAAAGGCGTTATTATCAAGCAAGCGCTCCCTTATGCAAAGGTAGTGGGGGAAAGCTGGCCGCTCACATTAAAGCGGGCAACGATCGAAACGAATGCGCTGAAAAAGCATGGTGAGTTTGTTCCTCAGCTTGTGCCAGAGGTTTACCATGCTGATGAAGACCTAGCTATTACGGTTATGGAAGATTTATCGCATTTAACGATTGCTCGTGAGGGACTTATTAAAGGGGAATCTTATCCAAAGCTATCAAGCGATATTGGCGAATATTTAGCCAGAACGCTATTTTCAACATCGGACTTTGCCTTGCATCCATTTGAGAAAAAACGTTTAGCAGTTGAATTTTCAAATCCTGAGCTTTGTAAAATTACAGAAGATCTGATTTTTACTGATCCTTTCTTCGACCATGATACAAATGATTTTGAACCAGAATTGCGTGCAGATGTAGAAGCCATTTGGAATAATAGCCTTTTGAAGCTTGAAGCGGCCAAGTTAAAGCTAAGCTTTTTAACTGAAGCAGAAGCATTATTGCATGGTGATCTACATACTGGCAGTATTTTTGCAAGCAGCACAGAAACGAAAGTAATTGATCCTGAATTTGCTTTTTATGGCCCGATTGGATTTGATGTTGGTTTATTTATCGGAAATCTATTTCTTCATGGGATTTCAAGAGAGGAAGCGAATCGATCTGTTATTTTTGAACATATCGAGAATACCTGGACCGTTTTTTGCTCAGTATTTACTGAATTATGGGAAGAGTCAAACCTGGAAGTTTATACAAAGGTCGAAGGCTATAGAGAATACATTTTACAGAAAATCTTTTCTGACACACTCGGCTTTGCTGGCTGTGAGTTAATTAGAAGGACGATTGGTCTTGCACATGTAAAGGATTTAGACGGTATTGAGGATCATGAGAAAAGAATTGCAGCTAAGAGACGGGCACTTGCATTAGGCGAAACATTAATCTTAAATCGCCACGTGTTAAATTCAATAAAAGAAGCTATTTCACTGTTAGGAGAGAGGAAGGCATGAAGGTTCCAACATCAATTGAATGGAAAGATGGACATCTGATTATTCTTGATCAGCAAAAGCTCCCTCATCAAATTGAGTATCTTCAGCTTGATACGATTGAGGAAGTATTCGATGCTATTGTCACTTTAAAGGTCCGTGGAGCGCCTGCAATTGGGATAACTGCTGCATATGGACTTGCGATCGCGGCTCAGCAATATGAAACGAAACAATTAAAGGAATTCCACGAACATCTTCAAAAGGATTTTCGTTATCTAGCAGGTTCACGACCAACAGCAGTCAATTTATTCTGGGCGCTTGAAAGAATTGTAGCAGTGGCTGAGGAAGCGAAAAGCGTCAATGAAGCAAAAACGACTATTCTTGAAGAAGCAATTAAGATTCATGTAGAAGATGAAGAAACGTGCAGACAAATTGGCGAGCATGCCCTGTCATTGTTAAATAGCTTTACGAATGTGATGACAATATGCAATGCAGGGTCCATTGCAACGGCAAAATACGGGACAGCACTTGCGCCTTTCCATCTTGGCGTTGAACGAGAAAAACAGTTTCATGTATATGCATGTGAAACGCGTCCAGTATTCCAAGGCTCAAGGCTAACCGTTTGGGAGCTGCAGCAATCAGGTGTCGATGTCACTTTGATCACGGACAGCATGGCGGCCCATACGATTCACTCAAAGGGAATTGAAGCGATTATTGTCGGGGCTGACCGGATTGCTGCTAATGGAGACACAGCGAATAAAATCGGTACCCTGGGCTTGGCGATTTTAGCTAAACATTTCAATATCCCATTTTATGTAGCAGCTCCAGCTTCAACCTTTGATCTTTCAATTTCGAGTGGAATGGAGATTCCAATTGAAGAGCGAAAAGCTGAGGAAATTACCCATATTGGCGGCATCCCAGTAGCGCCACTTAATACAAATGTTTTTAATCCGGCGTTTGACGTCACTCCTGCGGAATATATTACGGCCATCATTACGGAAAAAGGGATTATCTATCCAAACTTCAATGAAAATATCAAAAGCCTTTTAGGTGAGCTAGTTAGAGAGGGAGAAAAATAATGAAAAAACAACTATCGATATTACTTTTAGCTATTTTACTAGTTTCGGCATTTTTAGTAGGATGTCAGCCAAAAAGCAATACGGCTACTTCCGATCAAAAAGAATCGGATGCACCAAAAAATGCAGAGAAATCAGACCATCCGCTTGCTAATAAAAAAATTGCATTAGTGATGCAGCAAAACTTAGGGACATTTTCAGCTCAATATATTGAAGGTGTAAAAGAGCAGGTAGAAAAATTCGGCGGAACGGTAAATGTTTTTACATCTGAAGGGGACTTAGCAAAAATGGCTTCTAACCTGGATGCAGCCATTAACCAAGGCTTTGACGGGATATTAATCGATCACGGAACAAAAGAAGCTTTAAATAACGGAGTTGAAAAAGCAGTAGAAAAGGGGATTCCGGTCATTGCATTTGATGCTGGTGTTGAGGTTGAAGGAGTTCCTGTGTTAGAGCAAGGCGATCAGAAAATGGCCGAAATGACGTTGAATAAACTAGGCGAAGATGCAAATGGTGAAGCTAATATCGTAAAAATTTGGGTAGCTGGCTTTGCACCAATGGAAAGAAGACAAGTAGCTTATGAAGCATTTTTGAAAAACAACCCTGGCATTAAAGAAATTGCTGCATTTGGAGCAGCTACAGCTAATACAGCATTAGATACACAGGCACAAATGGAAGCAATTTTGAAGCAATATCCGAAGGAAGGACAAATAACAGCTGTCTGGGCAGCTTGGGATGAGTTTGCTAAAGGTGCTGTTCGTGCCATTGAGCAAGCTGGAAGAACGGACATTAAAGTTTACAGCATCGACATGAGTGATGAAGACCTACAGATGATTCAAAAGGAAAATAGCCCATGGGTTGCTTCTGCAGCAGTTGATCCAAAGGATATCGGACGCATCCAAGTGCGATATTTATACCAAAAAATCAATGGCGAAAATCCGGAGCAAAAAATTGTCCTTAACCCAGTATTTGTAGACAAAGCCAAACTTCCTGATCAACAAGTCACTACAAACGAGCTTAGCGAATACATCGAAGGCTGGGGAGCGAGTGAACAAGGCTATAACGATGCATTAAAGGAATTAGAGGGACAGCTTAAATAAGCAAAGAAAGAGATTGAACGGGAAACCAACTGTTGAATAGTTTCCCGTTTTTCTGGGGAAACACGAGAAAAATAGAATGAAAGTCTAGGAAGTTTCCCGTTTTTCCCGAAAAGGCGAGAAAAGTGGAAACAACGAATGTCCAGTTTAGAAAGGAGGTATTTTCATGGCGGATACGCTGCTTGCGATGGGGAAAATACAAAAACAATTTGGGAAAGTATCGGCACTGAATGATGCTTCTTTTCAGCTTAAAAAGGGAGAAATCCATGCACTGCTTGGTGCGAATGGCGCCGGGAAAAGTACGCTCATGAAAATTCTGTCCGGCGTGTATGAGCATGACGGCGGAGAAATTCTCCTTGATGGAAAGGAGATTCGGTTCCAGTCACCTAAAGCAGCAAAGGAACAGGGAGTATATTGTGTTTACCAAGAGGTCGATACAGCCATTGTACCTGAACTTTCTGTTGCTGAAAATATTATGCTTGATACATTTGCCTCTCAAAAAGCTCTCTTCATTTCTAAAAAAAAGATCAACGAAAGAGCAAAAGAGGCATTAAAACAGCTCCAGTCCGAGCATATTTCCGTACAAAAGCAAGCCCTAGAGCTAACGCTTGCTGAAAAACAGATTGTTTTAATTGCACGGGCATTAGTTCACTCGGCAAAAATTATTATTTTCGATGAGCCGACTGCCCCACTATCTGTTCATGAATCGAAGATGCTGTTTTCCGTGATGGAAAAATTAAAAAATCAAGGTGTAGGCTGTGTGTTTATTTCACACCGGCTTCCGGAAGTATTTGAAATTTGTGACAGAGTAACTGTGATGCGAGAAGGGAAAACAGTGAGTACTTCAGAAACGACCTTGACTACCCAGGATCAGGTTGTTGAGGATATGCTCGGTGACGCTTTTACTAGTGAACTTGGAAAGCATCAAAAGCACATCGGTTCAACATTACTAGAAGTATCGGAATTAACCGATGGCCATAAGCTTCATCATATTTCTTTCTCGGTTGCTGAAGGAGAAATTGTTGGAGTTGTTGGTTTAGTTGGTGCTGGTAAGACAGAGCTTGCGAAGACTTTATTCGGGGTGACTCCGGCTAAGCAGGGGAAGATTTCGCTTAACAAGAAAGAGGTAAAAATTCACCATCCTTCCGATGCCATTAAAGCGGGTATTGCCCTTGTTCCAGAAGAACGACGGAAAGAAGGTCTGTTCGTTCATGAATCTCTAAGAATCAATTCCACCTTTCCGAATCTACGGAAATTTACGCGGGGCTTTTTTATGCATAAGCCATCAGAAACAGCCTTTGCAGACCAAATCATCGCCAGTCTCCAAATAAAAACAAATAATACCGAAACCCCGCTTGTACATTTAAGCGGCGGGAATCAGCAGAAGGTGGCGATAGGAAAGTGGACTTCGCTGGATTCCAGCATTTATTTGTTCGATGAGCCAACGAAGGGTGTCGATATTGGAGCAAAGGTTGATATTTTTAAACTCATTCGGCAAATCTCGGAAAAGCAAAAAGGGGTTATCTATTTCTCTAGTGAAATTCATGAAATCCTTGGAATATCAGATCGAATTCTTGTCATGTACGATGGCAAAATCGTGAAGGAGTTTTCCCGTAGCGAAGCCACACAAGAGAAGATTTTGCTGTATGCAAGCGGCGGAAAGGAAGAGCAGCATGAAAGAGAAAAGCATTCAGTTTCTATTTAAATACGGTGCTATTGCCCTAATGATATTTATTATCCTTTACTTTAGCTTGATTAGCGATGCATTTTTCACATATGGGAATTTTGCCGACATCCTGCGCTCAATTTCCATCGTTACGGTACTGGCTTTAGGAGTAACATTCACTTTAGTCGTTAACGGTTTTGACTTGTCAGTTGGATCAACGATGTCATTGGCAACCGTTGTTACAGCCTCATTAATGGTCTGGTATGATATGCCGCTCTGGCTTGTGCTGATTTTGCCCATCCTTGTAGGTGTTCTTGTTGGGGTTTTCAATACGTTATTAATTGTCGTCATTGGGATTCCTGATTTGCTTGCTACATTAAGCACGATGTATATTGTTGCGGGGCTTCACCGAACGTATACGGAGGGCTATTCGATTTATAATCATATGCCGTTAACCTCAGGAGGAACAGCGATTGGTGAATTTTCAAGTGCCTTCCTATGGATCGGACAAGGGAAAATGCTCGGACTTCCGGTTCCTGTGTGGATTATGCTGTTGTTAGTGATTGTTACTTTTCTAGTGTTAAATCATACGAGATGGGGCCGAATTTTATATATGACTGGGGGCAATGCGGAAGCAGCCACTTTATCCGGTGTAAATGTTAAGAAGGTAAAGTTTGCTTCCTATGTCGTCTCTGGCATTTTTGCTTCAATCGCAGGGATATTATTTACAGCGCGTGTGGGATCTGGGCAAATTGATGCCGGCGCACCACTTTTAATGGAGGCAGTTGCCGCCGTATTTGTTGGTTATTCCGTGCTTGGTGCTGGTAAACCAAATGCAATCGGGACATTTTTTGGAGCAGCCGTTATTGGAATTTTGCTAAACGGACTGACCATTTTGAATCTCCCTTATTATGCTTTTGATATTGTAAAAGGTTCTGTATTAGTGTTGGCGTTGGCTGTCACTTATATGCACGCGAAAAATAAATTCTCTCATTAAAGGGTGCCTGAGCTTCGGTGCGTTGGAATTGACGCATATGGGGTCAGGCATTTTTTTCCTCTTAATAGGTTGAAAAGTACATTCTATCAAAGTATAATGGGATGATTCTACAGGTACAAGGATGGTACATATATGAAAAAAAGGATTGTAGATATTGTCTATATTTTTATTGGAGCTTTTCTATTTGCAATAGGGGTTAATGTATTTATTATCCCGAATGAGCTAGGCGAGGGAGGGGTAACTGGGATTACCATTATTGCTTACTACCTCTGGCAATGGTCGCCAGGTCTCGTTAACTTTGTTCTAAATTCAATTTTGTTAATGGTTGGATATAAATTTTTGAGTAAAATGACAACGATTTATACGATTATTGCGGTTGTATTAAATTCACTATTTTTGCATTTGACAGAAGGCTGGACGATTGATTCCAATGAAATTGTCGTCTCCACTATTTTTGGAGCTGTAATTATTGGTGTAGGGATTGGGTTAATCATTCGCGTAGGCGGGACAACAGCCGGATCTACCATCTTAGCAAGAATTACCCAGAAATATCTAGGCTGGAATTTAGCCTATGGCTTATTATTTTTTGATTTAATTGTTGCGTTTTCTTCCTATTTTATCATTGGTGCTGAGAAGCTGATGCTGACGATTTTAATGCTGTATATTGCAACAAAGGTAATGGAATTCGTTATTGAGGGGATTAACACGAAAAAAGCGGTAACAATCATTTCAACAGAGCCTGATCAAATTGCGCAGAAGGTGAATGAGGAGATGCATAGAGGTGTGACTGTCTTTTCCGGAAGCGGCTATTACACAAAAGCGCAAAAGGATATCCTCTATATAGTCATAAGCAGCCAGGAAATTGTGAAGCTGAAGAAAATTGTGAAAGAAGCAGACTCCCATGCATTTATTGCCATTCATGATGTCCGAGACGTGTTTGGATTAGGCTTTGGGGAGATTTCAAAAGCGGATTAATACAAGAAGAAAGTTGAAAAGGATGTTTGAAATGGGGCCTAGTTCCCCTTTCAAACATCCTTATTTTGTGGCTTACTGTCATTTGGTGTGATGAATAGGTTCATCCAGCTAGTGAAGATTTATTGGACAGGTTCCCGGGTTTTTGCCAAAACCTGTCCGAAAACCCAAGCTTATTGGACAGGTTCCCGGGTATCGGCAAAAAGCTGTCCACCAAACCAAGCTTATTGGACAGGTTTCCGAGTTACGGCAAAAAGCTGTCCACCAAACCAAGTTTATTGGACAGGTTTTCGAGTTACGGCAAAAA
>NZ_JBALPC010000019.1:7838-11062 GCF_036965225.1 Bacillus sp. JJ1474
CGAGTTACGGCAAAAAGCTGTCCATCAAATCATGCTCTCTCCTTTAAACAGACATCCCCTCATCCATCCTCGCCTCGTAGCGCCTCATTTTTTTCTCAAGCTGTGCAAAAAGAACTTCAAAGACAAAACAGAGAAGCCAATAAATCAAGGCTGCCACTAAATACATTTCCAAATACTTATAGCCATCATTCGCAATAATTTTCGCCATGCCCATGATTTCAATGACCTTAACCGCAAAAGCAAGAGAAGTTGCCTTTATGAGACCAATAAATGTATTGCCTAGATTAGGTAGAGAAAGGACCATTGCTTGCGGCAAAATAATTCTTCGTAAGCCTTGAGCTGTCGTCATGCCCACTGAATAGGCAGCTTCCATTTGGCCGGCATGGGTGGCATTGATGGATGCGCGGAAAATTTCGGACTGGTAAGCCGCTGTATTCAGGGTATAGGCGATTAAGGCATACACAACAGGTGAAATTTGATCAGCATCCAGACTCCATCCAAGCTGTTTATTTATGAGATCAAACAGAGCGGGTATCCCATAGAATAATACGAAAAGGAGTACAATCATCGGCACGCCTCTAATAAAGGAGACGTACAACATAGCGATTCGATGCAAAACGGGCACTTTATAAATTCGGCATAATGCAATCAAAAGGCCAAACATGATTCCGAGGATCATAGAAATAACCGCAATAATCAGAGTTAAAGGTACACCTTTCAGCACCTCTGGAAATTGCTTTAATGCAAAGTCAAAGTCGATAAAAGTCAAGAGAGATCACTACCTTTAAAAAATTAATCTGCAATGCTGACACGGCCCTTTTTTAATCCCTTTTCTAAAAGTGCAATCAAATTTTCTATTACAATACATGTGCCCCAATACACTAACGAAATGGTAAAGTACACTTCGAACATGCCGATTCCGTAGTTATTTCCTAGAATAATCCGAACCTGCCCCATAATATCAATGATGCCAATCGTAAAGGCAAGGGAGGTATCCTTCAGCAATTCAATAATATTATTCCCGAGATCCGGTAAGGCCACTAAAAACGCCTGAGGCAGAATGATTCTCCGCAAAGCCTGTGAGTAGCTCATTCCTATACTGTAGGCAGCCTCCAATTGGTCCCTTCCGACTGCCATATAGGCGGATCTAATCACTTCAGAAAGGTAGGCGCCTGTATATAAAGAAAAGGCAATTACAACAAATACAAAACGATCCCAGCCATTAATATCAATATTTACAAGCAACAGTAGCTGCGGGAGTCCAAAATAAACGAGGAATAGCTGAACTAATAATGGCGTACAACGCATGAAAGACAAATAAAATGTTGCAACTGCATATGAAATCGGTTTTTTTTGAATCCGGACAATGGCGACAATAACACCGATAATTAAAGAAAAGAAAAGTGAAACACCTAACATAAGTAAAGTAAGCGGGAGCTTATTTAATACTCTCATTAATAAGTCCAGCCAATCGGAGAATCCCGAACTAATCATTTTATTTCACCGCCTGCTGTAAAAATGACTCCAACGTTCATCGCTGCCGTCGGAGTCAATCTATAAAACTATTACTCAAATTTAAAGCCTTCTTGATTGATAAATTCCAAATCCTTAAAGAAGTCGACATCGAACCATTTTTCAGACAGCTTTGAAAGGGTGCCGTCTTCAATTAATTCAGCAGTCGCTTTATCCATCTTCTGTGCAAGCTCGGTTTCCTTTTTATTGAAAACAACCCAAATTGGTTCCTTTGAAACGATTCCGCTAACTTTTAAATCAAGATTCATTTGTTTCTGCATTTCATTAAAGGTTGTTACATTTAGGAATATAGCATCAGCCTTACCTTCAGCTACTCTTTTTAAATTATCAGCATTTGAAGCGTGCTCAATGGTATCGAGTGTTAACGGGTTATCTTTGTGTTTATCGTTGTATGAATTAAGAATAGTACGTAATCCGCCGCTCGGTGCCATTGGCGGGAACTTTTTGCCGACCATGTCATCCAAAGATTTAATATCATTGCGATCCTTCTTTGTCACGAGCGAAGTAAGGGAATATCCGAATTCTTGTTCAGGAAAAAGAAACTTCTCTTGTCTTTCAGGATTTTTAAAGAACCAATTAATCGCGAATGTGTATTTACCTGTATCAACACCAACTAAATTGGCTTCTTCTTCTCCAAAAAGATATTCGAATTTATATTCAGGAAGCTTTTTCTCGATTTCCTTCATATAGTCCATGTCATAGCCAATTGGATTGTTATTTTCATCTGTATACAAGAATGGGGGATTGACTTCATCGCTTAAGGCTACCTTTACAACTATTTTTCCATCGTCTTTTCCTGAGCCTGTGCTTTGCGAGCAGCCTGCGAGGCTAAGTATAAGCACAAATGCTAGAATCGCTGTTTTAATTAAACCTTTCATTAAAACGACCTCCTGCTTTAAATTAGATATTCTGGTTCACGGACTAGCCGTTTTAGAAACTGCTTCATCCGCTCGTGTTTTGGATGAATGAGTACATCCTGGGGATGCCCTTGTTCCACAATGACGCCTTCGTCCATAAAGACAACTCGATTCGCTACTTCTCTGGCGAAATCAATTTCATGTGTCACGATCACCATGGTGATGCCTTCACCTGCTATTTGCTTAATAATTGACAGCACTTCTCCAACCATTTCTGGGTCGAGAGCGGAAGTGGGCTCATCAAATAAAATGACCGATGGATTTAATGCAAGCGCCCGTGCTATGCCAACCCGCTGCTGTTGACCACCAGAAAGCTGTGAAGGATAATCATTTACTTTTTCAGCCAGCCCTACCTTCTGAAGGAGAGATAGACTGATATCCTTTGCTTCGGCTTTAGGCAGTTTTTTAGCTACTATGAGCCCTTCCATCACATTTTCCAGAACCGTTTTATTCTTGAACAGGTTATAGTGCTGAAAAACCATGGCGGTTTTTCTTCTTAATGTAAGAATATCCTGCTTGGGGGGATGCTTTCCTTGAACGGTAAACCCGTCAACACTTATTAGTCCATCATCCGGGCGCTCCAAGTAGTTGATGCATCTGAGGAGTGTAGTTTTTCCTGATCCGCTCGGGCCAATAATGGCTACAACATCCCCTTTATTAACTTCGAGGTCGATCCCTTTTAATACATGATTTTTTTTAAAATGCTTTTGGATATTTTTTAACTCGATCATATTCCCCCTCCTTGTTAGAAAAGTGCAAGCGCCTTCGGAACAA
>NZ_JBALPC010000019.1:11121-12611 GCF_036965225.1 Bacillus sp. JJ1474
ACAATTGTTCCTGCGATGTTCATTCGCTGAAGCTAGACATTGGGAAAAAATAGTTAACACTATTTAGAATGTTCAAATATCATAATCCAAACATTATCATCATTAATCGCATCTGTAAAGTAGGATTTAAAGTATCTTTAAAATTTTTGTAATATGCTAAACCAAAGGAATTATTAATAATAAGCTGATAAAAAATAATAAAAATTCTTGACGTTGTTATGGAATTTCGTTATTATCAAAGCCAATAATAATAATCGGAATTATAGGAATAATGTATGCGTGAAAAATCATTCTGGTTAAGGATGTGTGAAGAAAATGTTAGATTTATTTATAAAAAATGACACTCAAAGAATTTGGCTTCAAAAGCTGCATGAAAAAGAAGCTCAATTTAAAAGTAAATCCGCTGAATATGATGAACAATCAAAGTTTCCTAAAGAGAATATTCATAGATTAATTGAAATGGGATATACAACACAAACCTTACCAGCGGCTTATGGCGGAGGTGGTTTAAGTACGTATGATATGGTCCTGCTCCAAGAAACATTAGCCAGCTTCGATGGAGCAACAGCTCTCTCTATTGGCTGGCATATGGGAGTAGTCGGTGAAATCTATGAGAAAAAGCTTTGGGCTGACGAAAAATTAAACTTCTTTGCTGATGAGGTGCTTAAAGGAGCATTAGTCAACCGTGCCGTTAGTGAAGCACAAACAGGAAGTCCGACTAGAGGAGGCCGCCCAGGCACCTATGCGATAAAAAAGAATGGGCGTTGGGAGATTACAGGGAGGAAAAACTTCACAACCATGTCCCCGGTTTTAACGCATTTTCTTGTTTCTGCTTGGATGGAGGATAAGCAAGCAATCGGGTTCTTTTTGCTGCACAAGGATTTAGAAGGGTTAAGCATCGAGGAAACATGGGATGTTATTTCGATGAGGGGAACAGAAAGTCATGACCTTGTACTTGAGAAGGTTATTGTCGAGGAATCAAAGCTAGTTGAAATCAACCAAGGCCCAAGAGGCGATCAGCTAAATGGCTGGACGATTCATATTCCTGCCTGCTACCTTGGGATTGCACAAGCAGCACGCGACTACGCTATCCAATTTGCTAATGAATATTCGCCTAATAGTTTAAACGGACCTATAAGCCAGCTGCCAAATGTCCAAAATTTAATCGGTCAAATCGAGCTTGAGCTTATGCAAGCAAGACATTTTTTATATAGTGCAGCGGCAGCATATGATGATGAAGACAGACGCAGCTATATAACGAATGAGCTTGGCGCCGTGAAGCATACGGTGACGAATTCCGCCATTTCCATTGTTGATAAGGCGATGAGGGTTGTGGGAGCAAAAAGCTTGCAGCGTAAAAATCCGCTTCAAAGATATTATAGGGATGTAAGGGCAGGCCTTCATAATCCGCCTATGGATGATGTCACGATTCGGAAGCTGGCATTAACGGCTTTGAACAAATAGCCTTGATTAATTTTAAAAAGAGCGTC
>NZ_JBALPC010000019.1:12627-23125 GCF_036965225.1 Bacillus sp. JJ1474
ATTCAATTGACGCTCTTTTGTTTGCAAAAATGGATTAAAAGCAGATAATTATCTGCACATTTTTGAAAACACACACTGAAAGATGGACAACCGTTGTTCCACATATTTAGCTTATCATCATAAACGGTGATAGGCTTTTTATGTAGATTTAAAAAAACGTGTCCTTTTTTAAAGCTAATCTATATATAAAAGGTGAATCGACTTTTGAGAACCTAGGAAAGGGGGAGGGAAAATGTAGAAAACGATACGAGTCATGGGCTAATTTTTCTTTATTAATTTTCCAATCTGGTTCAGACGATACGTCCACGATAATGGGACAAAAAGAAAAAGAAAAATAAAAATAAAAATAACTACTACGTAGTTGTAGTGGTTCAATATATGATTTTTATAAATTCCCACAAAAGAAGAGTAAGTAAATTCTGAAGAAATAAAATCATTCCTTTTGCTTTACAGTGTTAAAGGGTGTTATGATTTACCTAATTTATGAAAAGAAAGGAAGAAAAAGATGTCTTTAGAAAGTGTGAAAAATCATTTTAAAAAATGGAATCGTGCAGCCGATATTATGGAATTCGACGTATCGAGTGCAACGGTTGATATGGCAGCAGAAGCGATTGGCGTCATTCCGGCGCGGATTGCCAAAACCTTATCGTTCCGCGGGGAAGGGGATCAAGCCATTTTAGTAGTCGCAGCAGGGGATGCCAAAATCGATAACAAGAAATTCCGTGAAACGTTTGGCTTTAAAGCCCGAATGCTTTCTGCTGAAGAAGTAGTGGAGCAAACGGGACATGTAATTGGCGGAGTTTGCCCCTTCGGATTAGCCAATGAATTAGGCATATATTTAGATGTTTCTATGAAGCGCTTTAATACGATTTTTCCTGCCTGCGGAAGCACAAACTCGGCCATTGAGCTAACGTGTGAGGAAATATTTGAATACTCCTCGGCTAAACAATGGGTAGATGTTTGTAAAGGGTGGGTCTCTGAGGACGCTCAGGTAATTGAGGCAGTCGGGGCTCTTGAGAAAAATTAATAAAAAACAATATTGGATTTTTTTCAAGGGGATGCTAAAAAGATGTTTGAAATGGGCAACCGTCTCAAACATCTTTTATAAAAAGAACGTATGAACTTGGGGTCTACCTTGTCTACAGATTTTTCTTTTGGATTTCCCTTATTGTCCGATATGTGGCTTTATCCCCTAATTTATAAAAATGGGACAATGACGGACGAGAATTTCCCTCAATGATCCAAATATGACCCAGTTGATCTATACCAATATCGAATCCGAAAATACACTTCTCTTTGTAGTAGCCTGCTAGACAATTGGTTCCCAATAATGCAACACGATCAATTTCGGAAAGTAAGAAGTCAATTTTATCAGGTGAATTAGTTAAGTGGGAATTTTGTATAGCTTGTTTAACATGGAGCACTGACCCGCCACTAAGTTCATTATTGGTAACAATAAATCCTTTCCCTGCCACTTTTGCAACCTTGCCGGTCACAAACCATGTATTTGAATCATTGTACCTTTGGGTAATCACACGCATATCGAATGGAGATCCGTTAATTGTTAAAAGGGGAATGAAACGTTGTATTAGATAAGAACGGAAGTCGATCTTGTTATTTAGATAGTCGATGGTTTTATTCCTTCCAAAAAAGAGATCTATTTTATCTTCATAATGTATTTCGTACCTGCCCTCCCCCAATGAAGATAGTTTGAAAATGTTTCTTCCCCTTTTCCCGCTAGATGGCTTTAAAATGACTGTACTATACTTATCGACCAAATCCCATAAGCCACTTTCCGAAAAATTACTTGTTTCGGGCAGATGATTTTGTAAGGCTTTATTTTCCATCATAATTGAGTACTTTGTCCATTTGTTATTACCGAGATATTTCACTTTTCATCAATCCTTCTATATTATCTCTAACACCCATTGATGCAGAAATCGATAGTCCACTAGCCCAGATCCCTTTAAAACCCACCTCCTCTACGATCTTTGCGGAAAGACCGTTATGGGCCTCCATTAAAAACTCAGGTTTTTGGGAATTAAGCAAATTTTTTAATTTAGTCGTTTTCTTCATGGTTATCCCTCACTTTACAACGATGTTAACATTTCAACATATACGTATCTTATTGTCCTATTAAGTTATGTAAGAGTAAGGTTTTTTGATATCAAACAAACAAAAATGAGTCATGTTGCCTAGAATTACTTGCTTTTCATTAAAGAATAGGACAAATAAAAGAAATTTTAACTAGATAAAAATTAAAAAGGGCTCCCAAATGCTCATTTTTATTTATAAGCTTTTATTTGCAATAAAGTTTCCAGGTCAACTATGTCAAAATTTCTTTCCTGAAGGGCTTTGATCATTATAGGAAGGGCTTTTTTTGTCTCCGTCATTTTTGAAACAGAATGAATGAGAATAATATCGCCATTTCGTACATTTTCCGACAACATTTTTAACGATATTCTCTGCTTTCTTTTGTGATCAATTTTGCATTCTCTCCCATGCTGCGGTCGTTAATTGATTTGATTTCCTTTTTATTTCAAGCGTATAATCCTTATTTGTTTAACTTTCTCCCATAGCCCTTTGCGGATTAAACATAGAGATATGATCAACTCCCGTTTTATTTTTCTTCGCTACTCAAGCATTGTGAAAAATTACTTCCCTGAATCAAGGAGAGGGAGGTGATTTTTTATGAATTAGGTTTTCATGGTGCTATCGTCCAGTATTTCCTTAATATATGAAACTAGCTGAGCCGCACGAATGGTGACAGTATGTTTTTTATGAACCATCTCATATCCTTGTTGGGCAATTTTTTTTCTTTCGTCTTCATGCTCTAAATAATACCTGGCCATTTTTAAAAAGTTTTTTCCGTTAATTTCCACAAAATGCTGTCCGGGAATAAAGCCTAAATCCCTTAATTCCTTTAAGGAAGGGGCAAGTAATAAGGTGTTGCATGCAAGGACTTCATAATACTTGATAATCGGATAATGAAGGCTCGAATCACATGTAAAAAAGACTTTTGCCCGATTGATTTCCTTCGCATAGCTTTCGCCGACAAAAACTTTTTCTTCCGCTACACCAATATTGCGATAGCCTGGATGCATGCGGTAAACAAATCCAGGTATCTTCCTCATTGTTTTCACTATCCTCTTTCTCAATGGGTAATACCACGCAACTTTACCTAACAGAAGATAATCAATATCTTTCTCTAGCCTGTAATCCTTAAAGATTGAAGGATTAACAAAGTGCGGGAGCCAATACATCCGATCCTTATATTTTCGGAAGTCATTTAAAAAAGCATCTCTATATATGCTGAATATATATTTAACATTTGTCTCTTCTATAAATTGCTTTCGCTTCTCTATTTCCAAATGAAGATCATGCATAATAATGCCAAAAGGGATCTTTAGCGTTGATAGCCCGGTAATTGTCGGGCATCTGGTATCTTTCAAATCATTTAACAAGATGAAATCGGGCTGTTGAGGTATGCTCTTTAGAATTTCACGGATATCCCCAGGTTTGAACCACTCTATTACATCTACCAATTTACGTAATTCATTCGTTAAATAAAATGTATTCCGTTCAACATATTGACTAAAATCTCGAGTAATAAATAGAAGTTTTAATTTATTCATATAGCCTCCTATTTCTCTTAGACATTTGCATTATCTATATCTAACCCCTCACGTTTTATAATGTGAAACAATAGCTTTTCGCAGCTTTTCAATAGTAAGTTATAAGTCACCATGTGGTTGCCTGTCACTGAAGGGTCAGGGACATTTTTATTTTTCACTTCAGGAAGATAATCGAGCAAAAATTGGATTTGGCTAGTTTGTCCAAAACGATCCGTTAAAACGCTTAAATTTTCTTCGTCCATAATAACAATATAGTCAAAGGCTGAAAGATCATTTGCAGTCACTTGGCGCGAACGAATCCATTGATAGGGAATATTCATTTTACCTAGAAACTTACGAGTGGATTTAGATGGGCGCCTTCCCACGTGGAATTTATTAGTTGCTGCTGAATCTACAGTAAATTTTCTATCTAGCCCTTTCGTTTTGATTAACTGGCAAAATATAGCCTCAGCCATTGGCGATCGATTGATATTTGCTGCACATATAAAAAGTACTTTAATCATTTCTAACTCCTTTATACTAAGTTTTGAAAGACACATTATATGGTATGTCAGAAGTTTTAATATGTTTATTGATAAATAGGCCATTACCAATAATGGGAGTAAATTGGTTCAAATCCCCAAATCAAAATATTCCTTAAAACATATGATGGTAAAGGACAAGACAGAAAGGAATGAGTATTAGTGCATGATTTTACGATCGAGGAAATTGCATCGGTTATACAGTGTAAAATCGCAAGTTGGAAGACTAAAAAACCGATTAAAGGCTTTACAAATCGTCATAAAAACCCTTCTCCTTTTAGTCTAGTATTCTTATTTCGCCACGATTTGAATGAGGATAGCTTGATTGAAAGGTTGGTTAAGGGAAAAGCCACTGGTATTATTGTTAGCAGACAACACAAATTCCAAATCGATAAATTTGCTCAAGCAGGAATTGGTGTTCTTGAAGTAAATAATAGAAAAAAAGCATATCGAAATATGGCCAGATTATACCGTAGGCAATTTACTATTCCGATTACACAGGTGACTGGAAGCTCAGGGAAAACAACCACGAAGGAATTAATCGGCAGCGTTCTTAAACAGGAATATTCCACTTTAATAGGTGCAGGCAATTATAATTCTCCAGATGGGGTCGCATTTAACCTATCGAAATTGGAAGAAAGACATGAAGCGGCTGTTCTCGAAGCTGGGATGAAGGGGTTCGGTACGATGAGATTATCCAGCCAAATGATTCAACCCCAAATTGGAGTAGTTACATGCATTCATCGGGCACATTTACCCCGTCTTGGTACAATAGAAAACATTATTAAAGCTAAGGTGGAAATGGGTGAGTATTTATCTCCAAAGGGTATCCTTGTGATAAATGGAGATGATCCTAACTGCGCGGAATATTTAAAAGAAATTAAGTATCCGGGGAAAATTATTACTTTTGGTTTTTCTGAAGGGAATACTATTCGAGCAACAAATGTATATTATGAAAATTTTCAAAGCTTCTTTACTGTAAAGGGAAAAGGCTTTGAATTTGACTGTATGATGAATACATTTGGCAGTTATAATATTATGAATGCATTAGCGGCAATTGCCGTAGGGGTAGAGCTTAAAGTACCAATTAAGAAGATTCAACAGGGGATTGCTGAATTTTTCCCAGTAAAGGGCAGGCTGCAGATACTTTCTTGCCCAAATGATATTACGGTCATCCATGATAATGTAAATGCTAATCCAGATTCCACTAACCTATTATTGAACCAAGTCCCATATTTGCCTAAGAGACCCATTATTCTCGTTTTAGGAGATATGGAGAAGCCTCATACCAATGAAACATACGCCAAAAAAGTCCATTATCAAACAGGGGAAATAATCGGCGACTTATCGATTGAAAAATTGGTAGCGATCGGAAAATGGGCGAAAGAATATTGTCATGGAGCTAAATCAAAGGGCATCTCCCCTGATAAATTATCTTACTATAAACATGCAGATGAAGCTAAAAAGGATTTGCTTCAAATTGTACCGCCTAAATCAATCGTTATCTTCAAAGCCTCCGGTAAATATTGTGACTTAGAATCACTCATTAATTTGTTGAAAAGAAAATAGGGACAAGGGGTTATAAAACCATTCAAATGAAAAAGGCAGACCTATTGGTTTGTCTTTTTCATTTGTTTAATAGAGTTATTTATGCTTATGGATTCTTCCGTGTGACATTAAAAATAATACGTCCTTTTTTAAGGGAATAAAATTGTGGGAGAATCCCATATTAATCGGGTGATAAATGAACTGTAAAAGAGAAAGTGCCCAGTATTATGAGCAATTAGAGAATGGGATTGCGGAAATGGAAGCTACTATTGAGAGATTAAGAACGGAAATAAATGAGTTAATGGAAATGAAATATGCTTTAATTCATTTTGCTTTTCTAACCTTTTTTCCACCAAACTTAACCCCCCCTGAGTAATACTTCCAGACTGCAATCCAAGTCGTAAATGGATAAAACCAGAACCATAGAGGACTTAATAAAAATGTGAAAAATGGAAGAATTTTAGCACCATATAGAATTTGACCTATACAAGCTAATAATAGAACAATGATTGTTATTGTTATACAAAATAGACCAGCTACCTTTGGAGAAATGATAAGTAAAAGTAAAATAATAGGTAATACAAGTGCATACAGAGTAAAGCGAAATGGCATGGCCAAATTTTCATAAGCGTAACGAACTCTTTGCTCTAGAAATTTATTAAATGGAATGTCTTGAGTCGCTTCTAAAGAAGCATCTTTAACAAAACCAATCGAGTAACCAGAATTACGTAATTTTTCTTCGAGAATAAACTCATCAAATAAACCATCCCGGTTTGGGAAGCCTGTTTTTGAAATGTGCTCCTTCCTGAATGCTAAATGTCCACAATACTGTTTCCGTCTATCTAGTATATTAATAATAAACATTCCACACATGTCGATAAGGACAGTGAAAGGGAATTTATCGAACTTTGGCATCATCTTAAAGCAGTCATACTCATCGAAGTATTTGGATATTTTCGCTAGAGTTTCCCTCGTTATTCGATAATGGTCATCAATTAACAATACTTTATCATAAATTACATAATTTAATCCTGCATAGATTCCGTTCAGTTTATCATTATCACCAGTACGAAGATCTTCACTAGGAATAAAATGTTTAACATTGTTAAAAAATTTCAGTTTATTATTTATATAACGATAGACTTTGCAGTTACTTTCATCTGCAATCACAATTTGGCAATCATCCTCCTTTAATGCGACCGCCAAAGAGGCTATATGATTCACAAAGTCACTAAGATTCTTTTCATTATATTGTAATTTGATTGGTATTAATATAGATATCTTCATTTACATTCCCTCCTGATTACACCAGTCAGACAATGTACTGAACCTCCTCCTTTCATAAGCTCAGTTAAATCAACTTCAATACAATTTACTCCGCAAGATCTATATTTACCAATACTATCTTTTGCACCTTTATTGATCACTATTGCCTCGTCATTAAGGGTAATGAAATTAATTGACATTTTCTCATCTACCTCTGTAAGATTTGTGAGTTCAATAATGGTATACCCATGGCGTTTTAAAGTAGAATAAATTTCATATGATGCCCTTCTCGGAACTAAAGCAGCATTTTTTGAATTGATTAGATTAAAGACACCATCAAGGTGTCCACACCCGTAGGTAGTCTGGATGACTTTAATTTCTGTAATCCCTTGTAATTTAAGTAAATTATATACAAACTTAACAGCTTCATCATTTGTACGTAATCCAATACCTAAAAACGCTAAGTCTGGGTTAACTATAACTATGTCAGGGCCTTCTAAAATCATATTATTGTGAGCGCTCGCAATAATTGGTATGCCAAGTTGAGATACTGTTTTCGCTAATATTTGCTCTTCACCAGCTCGAACTTGAGAAGCTAATCGAGAAAGAATAGCACCTTCTGATGTCATTGTAAATGTATCCCTAACAAATATTATATTGGGGAAGTAATTTGCATTATCATCAATGATATAGTCAACCTTGACACCATTTTCCCTATAAACCTGAGCAAGTTGGTCATGTTGAAATCGAGCTTTTTCAACATCCATAATGGATGTCCAAAGTACTGAATTAGGCTCTTCAATGTTTTCAATCTCTTTTCCAGGTCTGCGTAGTAATACATGCTTTAATACATCCGTCTCTGAAGATAACCCAAATTCGTTCCATATTGTTCCAATCTCTTCTGTATGATATTCTTTGCGTCCTACCCAACCCTCGCCGCCATGTGCAGAGTCAACAATACTTTTCAAAAATTATCATCCTTTCTGATAAAATATATTGTAACTGTTGAATAATCTATTTTCTTAAGTTTACTAGTTAATATTAATTTAGTTTTGAGATCTAAATTGGTTAAAACAATTTTAAGAATTTGCTTTAATTGGTTGGGAATTCCATTAAGCTTCTTTAATTCCATACGGTAGAAATCCTCTGAAGTATAGACGACAATTGGGGAGAGGTTAAATAGGCTAATTACATAATATATAGAACAATTTGTCCTATTTCTAAATATGAGGGATGGCTTTATTTAGCAGGTGTGATGGATTTGTATTCCCGAAAAATTGTCGGATGGTTGATGGATAGGACGATGAATTGGCGTAGTATCAGGCACATGTTGGTTTCCATACTAGACTCAGATTTGCACATAGGCTACCCTCCAATCCAATTTGCAATTCCAATCCCTTATTCCAATTTTATTAAAAATTATGAAATATGTTACATTTATTTGCATCTAAATAAGAAAAACCAGGCAAAACCGCCCGGCCCTTTTTTTGTTTAGCGAACATCCGATGCTTTGTACATGGATTTTTTTTATTTGAAATATATGGTTATTTCCGTAGGATTCCAATGTTACTTTGGTTGTAACTAAACTGTAAATAACTCCGGTAAACCCCATGGGGACAAGGTTTGAAGTCTGTAATATTTCCAACCGGAAATATTTGGTGGTAAAAGCCACTTTCGTTTCCATGATAAAATCAGGACAAGTCATACAAAACACACACCAGGAGGTAACATATGAATAAGCGTTTAGTTACAACAACACTCGCAGTTGCGCTAGGAGTAAGTTCTTTAGGTGCCTTTCCATCCGTTATGCAGCCGATGAATGTTTCTGCAGGAACAGTAGATGCAATGAAAGCTCCGTCGCCTTTCCAGCCGATAGAAGCTTCTGCAGCAACAGTTAGTTCTACGAGTAATCAGCAAGCTTCTGCAGCAAAGGCTGATGAAATTATAAAATTTGCTAAGAGTTTAATAGGGAAAGCGACATATGGAGGAGATTACAGCTATACTTATCCATACCAATTTAAATGTGCATCTTTTATAGACTTTGTTTTTCAATCTAAAGGTGTTCATCTAGGCAGCCGTGATGAAGATTATATGATTAAGCAAGGGACGTATGTGCCTAGAAGTCAACTTCAAAAAGGCGATTTAGTTTTCTTTAGAAGGTCAGCTACAGCAACCGTTCCAAACCATGCTGGGATCTATATTGGAGATAATAAAATAATTCATATGGCAAATACAAAATTAAACATCACTATTTCCGATTTAGATAGTACTTCCTACTATAAAAATAATTATATGACTGCACGTAGAGTCCTGCCGTCTTTAATGCCATCTAACCCGCCAACTAAATCAGATAACATTATTGAAGATGCTTATGATCTTATGGATAATGTAAAAATGGGCAGTGTTAATGATGAAAGATCCATGAAATTTACTGGAGCGGGCTACGTTAACTATATTTACAAATTAAATGGTGTTAGCTTAGGAAAAACTTCAGTAAGAGACTTATCAAAATTAGGTACAAAAGTATCGCGCTCAAACTTAAAAAAAGGTGATCTAATTTTCTTTAATAGTACAGTAGGTTCTAGCACACCGTCTAGGGTAGCCATTTATGCAGGTGAACACCGTATAATTGTGCCAAGCTCAGATGGAATTAGCTCGAGAGTTCTGTTATCCGATTATTATAACAGCCACTATATGTATGCTAAGCGCGTGTATTAATAGAAAAAAACTAAAATACGTAGGATAGGATCACTTGTGTACATTTAGAAAAAATACAGGAAGCATTCGTTTGCGAAATGGCTGCGAATGCTTCTTTTTAATTCCTTTAGAAAATGCAAAAAAAATCTGCCTAAATGTCGTTTTGGCTTTCTTTGTGCATTTTCCGAATAGCTTTAATGCGTTTCCCCATTTTCCCTTTTCCAATCTTGGAAAAAAGGCCGACAGCTGGGCTTGTATTTATTTCAAATATAATCAGATTCCCACTTTGACTGATACCAAAATCAACTCCAAATTCTATATCTGGAACTTCTGATGAGACCACTTCAGCTGCTAAAGTGGAGAGGTTCTTTAGACTATTTATTATTTTACTCTTCACTGTTTCATCCATCTTCAAATGTACCGATAACAATTTATCTACCTTCATAGCTTGGGCTCCGCGGTCCATATTAATTATTCCATTTTCCATTGTTTTCCCCGTTGCAATCATTCCGTACATTCCTCCAACAAGCCATTTTCCCTTAAGAGTTTGAACATGAACTCGAATAGATAGAGGATACCCATCCGGAGTCAAGCTCTGAATACCCTCCTGAACAATATATCCTCCAAATCTCTCAATTGGATGTAGTACGGGGTGGAAATCTTCAATCTTGGCGACGTCTTTTTGAATTTTTTCACCATTTAGGGTATAGCCTTTAAAACAGTAGAGCCCATCGCTATTTTTAGAAACTTTATAAATCCCTTTCCCTCGACCACCTCTATTATTTTTTAAATAGATATATTCATAACGTTTTAGTAAATCAGATAGGTTTT
>NZ_JBALPC010000020.1:0-3779 GCF_036965225.1 Bacillus sp. JJ1474
TTTTCCACTTCTGCGGGCAGCAGATGAAGTGACTGATGACTGATCATAATAATTCTCCCCTTCAGCGGGCACCAGATAAAGCGACTGATGACCTTGTTAGGCATTTTTTCACTCGAACCAAAACAAAAAAACCTATTCCTTCGATGTGGAATAGATTTTGCATTCATATGAAAGGAAAAGAGTCCCAATCGTGCCGTCGCTTAGATGCCTTCGTTTTGAACCCGCACAAAGCAGGTGGGTGTCCTGTTTCTGCATATGTAAGTCCTCATGCCATGAGGCATTTACGCCGCTATAGAAAACTCTGGACTCCCGAAGGATAGATGTTCGGTCAAAATGTCAGGTTACACAACGAACACATCAGGACTCTTTAAAGATTAATTGTATTTTATCATATTCATATTTCTCTTACAAGCGTACAAATATAGGTCCATGCTCATTTTTTTACGTTTAATGCCAAGTGAAGATCATCTAATTGGGCCACACTTACTTCTCCAGGAGCATTTGTTAACAGACAGCTTGCACTTGCTGTTTTCGGGAATGCAATCGTATCACGGAGATTGGATCTTCCTGCCAGCAGCATGACTAATCTGTCTAAGCCCAGGGCAATTCCCCCATGTGGAGGTGTGCCATATTCAAAGGCTTCCATTAAGAATCCGAATTGTTCATTTGCTTCCTCTTGTGTAAAGCCAAGGACATTAAACATTTTTTCCTGAACCGCTCTTTCAAAAATACGAAGAGATCCGCCACCAAGCTCATAACCGTTTAATACAAGGTCATAGGCTTGAGCTCTAACTTCGGATGGATTTGTTTCTAGAAGTTCCAAATCCTCTCTAAATGGCATTGTGAACGGATGATGTGCCGCAAAATAACGGCCTGCCTCTTCATCATATTCTAATAATGGCCAATCTGTAATCCAAAGGAAGTTAAACTTGCTTTGATCGATTAGACCAAGCTCTTTACCAAGCTTTAATCGAAGTGCTCCTAGTGCATCAGCCACAATGTTTTTCTTGTCTGCCACAAATAGTAATAAATCTCCCGTTTCAACAGATAGAGTGGCTGTCATTGCCTTTTGTTCTTCCTCTGTTATGAATTTAGCAATTGGTCCCTTTAATCCGTCCTCTTCTGCCTTTAACCAAGCAAGACCTTTTGCTCCAAAAACAGCTGCAAATTCTGTTAAAGCGTAAATATCTTTTCTTGAATATTGGCTGCCGCCATTTTTCACATTGATTGCCTTCACTTGACCACCGGATGATACGGCTCCTGCAAACACTTTGAAACTGGAATCCTTCACAACCTCCGATAAATCAGTTAATTCCATGCCAAATCGAGTATCAGGCTTATCGGATCCAAAACGGTCCATCGCCTCCTGGTAAGTCATGCGATGGAATGGAAGTTGGATATCTAACCCCTTTACCTCCTTCATGACCTTTTTCATCATGTTTTCCATTAGGCTAATTATTTCATCTTGACTCATAAAGCTCATTTCCATATCGACCTGCGTAAATTCAGGCTGACGGTCCGCACGTAAATCCTCATCACGGAAGCAGCGGGCAATTTGATAATATCTTTCAAATCCCCCAACCATTAGCAATTGCTTAAAAATTTGCGGCGACTGCGGCAAAGCATAGAATTCACCAGGGTGTACGCGGCTAGGAACTAAATAGTCACGCGCCCCTTCTGGTGTGCTTTTCGTTAAAATCGGTGTTTCAATATCAAGGAAGCCTTCTCCGTCCAGAAAATCCCTCATTGCTTTCGTAACTTGATGGCGCATTTTTAATGTTTCAAACATAGCCGGTCTTCTCAAATCAAGGTACCGATATTTTAATCGAATATCCTCGGAAACATCTGTTTTATCATCAACCATGAATGGAGGAGTTTTCGCTTCGTTTAAGATCGAAATCTTTTTAACTAGTACCTCAATACGTCCAGTTGCAAGATTTTCATTGATCGTGCCTTCTCCGCGGGCGATGACTTCTCCTTCGATATCAAGCACATATTCATTTCTTACCTTTTCCGCGATAGCAAGTGCCTCTTGTGATACCTCGGGATTAAAAACAATTTGGATAATGCCAGTCCGGTCGCGTAAATCGATAAAGATTAGTCCTCCTAAATCACGACGCTTTTGTACCCAACCTTTTAAAATAACCTTTTCACCAATGGCGGCTTCTGTCACTTCTCCGCAGTAGTACGTTCTCCCAAACATTCTTTATTCCTCCTATTGTCTAGCTCCGGCTCCTAACCTCTCGAGGTCATAAGTCAATCTGCCAATAAGGTTAAAATACAACCTTCTTGACAGCTTGCCTTATGCTTGTCGTGGTTGTACAGTCGCCTCCGCTTTTCCTATTGTCTAGCTAGCTCTGTGAATTTTTCCACAAATGTATTTAGTTCCATTTCCGACTGTTCACCAGTTTCCATTGATTTTAGGGTGATTTTATTAGCTTTAAGTTCGTCCTCCCCTAAAATCGCCACATATTTAGCATTGGCCCTGTCTGCTGCTTTAAACTGTGTTTTTATTTTTCTATTTAAATAATCTCTCTCTGCTGAGAAGCCAGCGAGGCGAAGCCTATGCAGTAATCCAACTGTATAGTCCTTTGCTTCTTCTCCTAGCGAAACTAAATAGCAATCAATCTTCTCATTAATTGGCAGTTTAATTTGTTCAGCCTCTAGGGCAGCGATAAAACGTTCAATACTCATCGCAAAACCGATTCCAGGTGCCTCAGGGCCGCCAATTTCTTCGGTGAGACCATTATACCTTCCGCCTCCACAAAGTGTGGTGATGGCCCCAAATCCTTCTGCATTGCTCATAATTTCAAATGCTGTATGGTTATAATAATCAAGTCCGCGAACTAGATTTGGATCCACTTCAGATGCAATATCAAGATCAGTTAAATACTGCTGTACTTTTTCAAAATATTTCTTGGAATCCTCATTTAAGTAATCGATAATCGATGGAGCAGCCTTCATTAGCTCATGGTCTCTGTCTTGTTTACAGTCAAGAATTCGCATTGGATTTTTACCCAATCTGCTCCTGCAGTCTGAACAAAACTCGTCTATTCTTGGCTTAAAGTGGTTTACTAATGCTTCACGGTGTGCATTTCGGCTTTCTTTATCACCGAGACTATTAATGACTAGCTTTATCTTTTCCAAGCCTAGTTCTTTATAAAGGCTCATGGCTAAAGCTATAACCTCTGCATCAATGGCAGGATCATTGCTTCCAATGGCCTCAACACCAAATTGAACAAATTGGCGGTATCGTCCTGCCTGCGGACGCTCGTAGCGGAACATTGGTCCCATATAATAAAGCTTTACAGGCTGAGTTGCGTCCCCATACATTTTATTTTCAACAAAAGAACGAACAACTGCAGCTGTCCCCTCTGGTCTTAGCGTTAAGCTGCGTTCTCCGCGGTCTTCAAATGTATACATTTCCTTCTGAACAATATCAGTCGTATCCCCAACACTTCGCAAAAATAACTCTGTGTGCTCGAATATCGGGGTTCTGATTTCGCGATATTGAAACTTCTCGCAAAGCTCTCTTGCTTTTTCCTCTATTAACTGCCATTTTTCAATTTCGCCTGGGAGAATATCTTGAGTTCCCCGTGGTATTTGGATTGATGTCATATCTGAATCCTCCTTATTCCAAAAATAAGTAGTATTTTATAAAAAATAAAAAAGCCCCCGCCTCCTTGTATACAATACAAGGGACGAGAGCTTGTAATTTCCCGTGGTGCCACCCTAATTGAAGACGTCCTAAAAAGAACGTGCTTCCTCTTTTACAGTTA
>NZ_JBALPC010000021.1:0-63466 GCF_036965225.1 Bacillus sp. JJ1474
AGTTATACCAAATGATAAAATATTTTTATACAATTTTGAATAATTTATTTATTATTGTATAGGATTTTTCAGTAATTTAAGGATTATATATCCAATTTCGAATCTAGTATGTAAAATCGGGGAGATAATCTGCTATTTAAACATAAAAGACCCTCAGCCAATTAGGTGAGAGTCATTGAAACGACAATATTAATGTTTCGTGAACGGTGGTCATATGGAGTATCTAGAAGACCTATTTATATAATCCTTGGCAATTCTCATTCTTTGGAGCAATCTTTAATGAAGCCTTAATCTATGTCTTTTTTCCCCTTTATCAAAACCTTCCATCCACCAGTATAAAACGTATTGCTCGCATAAATAATAGAGGGATTCACTCAATACCCCTTCTTCTCCATGTCCCCAATACAGCAGGAAATGATATAACGTATCAACTAAATGCTTTTCTTCTTGCCGGCAGCGGAATCTCACATCCTCTGCGCTTTCACCGTAATATCCAAACCGGCTAAAGTGCGCTCCTAGTAAGTAGGCTTCAATGGCCACATCATAGCAGGCTTCTTCTATTCCATTATTCATCAGCAGCCCGTTCATAAATCGTGAGGAACCAAAATGCTGCTGCACTTTTTCCTTTAGAGCTTTTATAGAAATTTCACGTAAAACGGATTTTTCATATTTAATTTGTTTTTCTCTTTTCTTTTCTACAAAGGTTGTAATTACATTCATGCTGTCTCACCTCTTATAAATAGTCTTTAACGATGCAAGGAGAGACATACAAAAAGGCCAACTGCCAATTTTTAATAAAAGCCTCAGAATTTTCTTAGGCCTAGCTAATCCTATTTAAATTCTCGTGAATGGGAAACCTAATACCATCAAAAAAATATGGAGGGTTTGCATTGATAAGAAAGCTTTTTTTATTGAGTATATTCGTTTTATTGCTAGGGATCTTCATCATTCCATATAACGCCAAGTCTGATTATGGAGTCGAAATCACAACTTCCTCGGAAATGAATGAGGACAATTCACTTTATAGAGAAATTGAAATGTATAGTGATCAGCATTATATTAAGCCAATTGATGCAAGAGTAGATAGAATATGGAAAGCGATACCCGGATACAATGGGCTAAGTGTAGACATTGAAGCTAGTTATAAAAAGATGAAAGCAAGCGGTGTT
This sequence comes from Bacillus sp. JJ1474, assembly GCF_036965225.1. Classification (NCBI taxonomy): domain Bacteria; kingdom Bacillati; phylum Bacillota; class Bacilli; order Caryophanales; family Bacillaceae; genus Bacillus; species Bacillus sp. JJ1474. The sequence continues at coordinate 1,170 of NZ_JBALPC010000021.1, forward strand.
TTTAATAAAAACGATATCGTTTTTAAGGAAATATCACCAAATGTCCATTTAGAAAGTTTGGGGCCCCAACCGATTTATAGGGGTAATCCTGAGAAGCCTATGGTTGCTTTTTTAATTAATGTGGCCTGGGGAAATGAATACATCCCTGGAATGCTGGATGTTTTAAATAAACATCAAACAAAGGCAACGTTTTTTTTCGATGGAAGTTGGGTTAAAAAGAATCCCGATCTAGCCAAGTTGATTAAGGAGGCCGGTCATGAGATTGGCAACCACGCCTATAGTCATCCAAATCTCCAGCAGCGATCTGAGGCAGAAACTGTGGAAGAGTTAAAGAAGACAAATGATGTCATTAAAGAAACCATCGGCATCACTCCAGTGTGGTTTGCTCCACCAAGCGGAAGCTTTAATCAGGTCACCATTCAAGTCGCTAACCGGCTTAATATGAAAACCATTCTCTGGACAGTCGATACGGTTGATTGGAGAAAACCACCTGCTTCCGAAATGGTTAGAAGGGTTGTGTCAAAGATAGAGAATGGAGCAATGGTTCTCATGCATCCTACAAAGCCTACCGCCGAAGGATTGGAGACCATGATAACCAATATTAAAGCAAAAGGGTACAAACTCGGTACCGTGAGCGAGCTTATGAGCGAAAAGCGCGTTGATTAGTTAATAAGCCGAAATATCTATTAAGCAGGTAAAGCCCTAGGAACCTCTAGTTATAGGTACAAGTGGAGGGACCCTAGGGCTTTAAACAATCAAAAGCAAGCAGTAACCCATCTAAATCCCAAACCTCAATCTCTCTGTGCGATTTGCTTAATCCAACCAATATCTTCAAATTCAGCGAGTTTTCTGCTTACTGTATCAGCTGTCGTCCCAAGGCAAGAGGAAATGTCTATTCGATTCATGGGTAGTATAATCCCCTTGACTAACTCCCATTTCCACTATTCATTAATCACATGCATGATGTTGTAGGCAATATTATTATATTTATCCTTGCCTGATAACAATTTACATTATTCATACATATGTTAAAAGGACAACACGATTGGTATCGTAGTAAAGTGAGGGAAAACCATGAGGAAAACAACTAAATTAAAAAATTTACTAAATTCCCAAAAACCTAGTTTTTTAATGGAAGCCCATAACGCTCTTTCCGCAAAGGTTGTAGAGGAAGTAGGTTTTAAAGGGATTTGGGCTAGTGGACTATCGATTTCAGCATCAATGGGTGTTAGAGATAATAATGAAGCTTCTTGGACACAAGTATTAGATATACTTGAATTTATGAGTGATGCCACTACAATACCCATTCTATTAGACGGTGATACAGGATATGGAAATTTCAATAATGCTCGAAGGTTAGTTAGAAAACTAGAACAATTAGATATTGCTGGCGTTTGCATCGAGGATAAGCTTTTTCCAAAAACGAACTCATTTATTAATGGAGAAGCCCAGCCCCTCGCGTCGATTGATGAATTTTGCGGGAAAATCAAAGCAATGAAAGATGCCCAAGAAGATGAAGATTTTATGGTTGTAGCTAGAGTTGAGGCTTTTATTGCAGGCTGGGGATTAGAAGAGGCTCTTAAACGTGCGGAAGCCTACAGGCAGGCAGGTGCCGATGCTATTCTTATGCACAGCAAGAAGGCGGATATTAAAGAAGTTGAAGCATTTATGAAAGAATGGAATGGGAGACATCCAGTTGTAATTGTTCCTACAAAATACTATACAACTCCAACTGACGAATTCAGAAGATTAGGAATAAACACTGTAATCTGGGCTAACCATAATTTAAGAGCTTCAATCACTGCTATGCAAAAGATCTCAAAACAAATACTAGAAGATGAAAGTCTCATCCATGTTGAGGATTCAATCGTAAGTGTGAAAGAAATTTTTAGACTTCAAAATGCCGAGGAGCTTCAAAGAGCAGAGAAGAAATATTTGCCTTCAACTACAAACCAGTCGCAGACGGAAACAGAGTGATGGAATGTTAAACACAAATAAATTTGGAAATGAGCTTAAAAGGTTAGGTTTTGACTTTTACAGCGGCGTCCCATGTTCATTTTTAAAGAATCTTATCAATTATTCCATTAATGAGTGTGAATATATTGCTGCCGTTAACGAAGGTGATGCTATTGCCATTGCTTCGGGAGCTTATTTAGGAGGAAGGAAACCAGTTGTTTTAATGCAAAACTCGGGCTTAACTAATTGTATTTCTCCATTAACCTCCTTAAATTACCCCTTTCAAATACCTATACTTGGGTTTGTTAGTCTTCGGGGAGAACCTGGTTTAGCTGATGAGCCTCAGCATGAATTAATGGGACAAATTACGACACAATTATTAGAGTTAATGCAAATAAAATGGAAATTCTTATCTCCTGATATTAGCGAGGCGATGAAACAGGTTGAAGAAGCTAACAAATGGATTGAACGAAATCAATCATTCTTCTTTGTAGTGAAAAAAGGAACGTTCGAAAGTGAGAAGTTGAAGAAAGAGGAAAGGTCTATAAATAAAAATAAAATAAAGATCGAAAAAACCTCCTCTGATGAACGACCAAGCCGATTTAATACGTTAAAAATAATCAATCAGTTCAAAGATGAGAAAACCATTCAACTTGCAACAACCGGTAAAACAGGCAGGGAGCTTTACGAATTAGAGGATTCCGCCAACAATCTATATATGGTTGGTTCCATGGGCTGTGTCAGTTCCCTTGGGTTAGGCTTAGCCTATACGCAAAAAGAGTTAGATGTAATTGTCATTGATGGAGATGGTTCTCTTCTCATGCGAATGGGCAGTTTAGCAACAAATGGTTATTATCAACCTGAAAATATGCTGCACATCCTCCTAGATAATCAAACTCATGATTCAACAGGAGGGCAAAATACCGTTTCTCACAATGTTAACATGGTCGATATCGCTGCCGCTTGCGGTTATGAAAAATCATATTATATCCATAACTTACACGAACTTGAAATGGGTATACAAGAATGGAAAAAGACAAAAGGACTGACGTTTTTTTATTTAAACATCGCAAAAGGATCAAAACAAAACTTAGGACGCCCTAAAATTACCCCTAGTGAAGTTAAAACACGCCTTCAAGGGTTCATTAAATAATGTGAAACTTCCACCAATGGGTTCCCCGGGTATTGGGCTCCCATTCATTTGTGATGAAAAGGAGGAGCATCATGCGGAAAGTTAAAAGAAATATATTATTAAATCCCGGGCCTGCTACTACAACGGATACGGTTAAATATGCACAAGTAGTACCTGATATTTGTCCTCGCGAAGATGAATTCAGTCAAATAATGAATTTCGTTTCCACAGAACTTACAAGTCTAGTAGCAGATACGGAGCAGTATTCAACTGTACTGTTTGGTGGTTCTGGAACTGCAGCAGTAGAATCAATCTTGAGTTCAGTTATGAACGATGGAGTTATAGTAATCATTAATAACGGAGCCTATGGAAAACGAATGTGTGAAATAGCAGAAGCTTATCAGCTAGATTGGGTTGAATTTATAAGCGCAGCTGATCAACCCATTCAACTAGAGTCATTACATTCATTTATTCAAGCATTTCCACGAACTGTTTCTTATCTTGCGGTCGTGCATAATGAAACAACAACGGGATTATTAAACGATATTGAATCGATAGGTGCCATTTGCAAGGAAAAAGGGATTGAATTAATGGTAGATGCAATGAGTTCTTTTGCGGCTATCCCTATTCAAATGAATCGTATGAATATTAGTTATTTAGCAGCTAGCTCTAATAAAAATCTCCAAGGAATGGCAGGAGTCTCATTTGTAGTAGCTAAAAAAAGCAATTTAGAGAAAGAGGAGTTGGAAAAACCATCCAATTATTACTTAAATCTTTATGCTCAATATAAACACTTCACCGAGACAGGCCAAATGCGTTTTACTCCACCTGTACAGACAATATATGCACTAAAACAAGCCATTTTAGAAGTAAAAGAAGAAGGGGTGAAAGAAAGATATGAACGGTATTCTAAGTGTTGGGAATCGCTCATCACGGGCCTCTCTAGATTGGGCTTAAGACATCTCGTTCCTGCTGACCATCATTCAAAAATTATTACAGCGATAGTTGAGCCTACATGTAAAAAGTATGATTTCAACAGTATGCATGATTATTTTTATGCCAACGGGATAACGATCTATCCAGGTAAGCTTAACCATTTTAATTCTTTTAGAGTAGCAAACATCGGTGACCTTACAAACGATGATATTGAAATCTTTTTAACTTTATTGGAGAAGTATCTTCATAGTATTGGGTACCAATCTACAGATGGAATTGATGGATAATAGAATATCTTAGTCAGAGCAAGTGAAAAAATATTCAATTATGATTGAAAATAAAGCTTTACAAAGCCATCCGCCTGAAACATATGAATTTTCCGAAAGTAATTTATGGGATTATGTGAACTAAGTGGCGGGACGATGCTCCATGTTGAAAAAGCTATTCAAAAATCCCGCTTCTTCATCTGCAAAAATTAATTCCTTACTTTCTGAAATTGATCGTGTTTCCTTAATTGCAGCCGATAGTCTGGCAGGCTATATGTAAATTCCCCTCAATAATCCAAATATGGCCATTTTTATCTCGTCAATTTCTCATTTTTATAAATTAGAGGATAAAACCATGTTTCAGACAATTAGGAAAACCCATAAGGATTGGCAAAAATTTAATTAGTAGATATCACGTTTCATTAGATTCATGCTTTAATTTTCACTATCTTGCTATTTTATCTCAGTCCCCCTACGTACTGAATTAATAGGGTGTATAATGTAAGGAGAGGTGAGATAAATGACGGACAGTGTCAATAATGGATCTCAAATAAATCATGATTATGAAATGATGACAGATGAAATGTGGCAAGCAATTATTAACAATGATACCTCGTATAATAATCAATTTTTCTATGCTGTAAAGACCACAGGGATCTTCTGTAAACCGTCATGTAAATCTCGCGTTCCGAAAAAGGAAAATGTACGTATTTTTCAAGACGCAGAACAAGCTCTCCAAGCAAATTTCCGCCCTTGTAAACGTTGCAAGCCTACTAATGAGAAATTGCCTGATAGTGAGTGGGTTGCTCTTATCACTGAATACATTGATAAAAATTTCATTGAAAAATTAACTCTAGAAACATTAGCAAATATAACTCACGGAAGTCCCTATCATTTGCATCGAACGTTTAAAAAGATAACAGGTGTCACGCCAGTTGAGTATATCCAGCTGGTTAGAATAAAAGCAGCTAAAGAGTACCTGATTCAAACAAATAATGCGATTGCAGATATCTCTATATGTGCAGGAATGCCTAACACGCCCTATTTTATTACTCTATTTAAAAAGAAAACCGGACAAACACCTGCACAATATCGTGAATTACATCGGTCCATGAAGATAACGGAGGAAATTTAAATTGAGATCAGAGAAAAAACCGACACTTTTTTGGTCTTTGCTAAAATATAAGCATTGGAATTTTTTTATCGCTTCGACATCTAAGGGGCTTGTGTTTGTTGGTTCACAGAACAAACCATTCGAGGAATTGTCTGAATGGGCTAAGAAACGCTTTCCTGGAAGTCCTCTTGTTGAAGTTGGAGAAAAGCTCGAACCTTTTGCGATTGAAATCATCGAGTATCTTGACGGAAAACGGCAAACCTTTACAGTCCCCTTTGATTACAATGGGACACCATTCCAGATGGCAGTCTGGAATGCACTTTGCAAGATTCCGTATGGACAGACAAAGTCCTACTCTGAAATAGCAAACGATATTAATAAACCAGCTGCAGTTCGTGCTGTAGGGACAGCCATCGGAGCTAATCCCGTTTTAATCACTGTTCCCTGTCATCGTGTAGTAGGAAAAAACGGAGCGTTAACGGGCTATCGTGGTGGATTAGAAATGAAGACAAAGCTTTTGGAACTGGAAAGACAGGGTTATATCCAGCAATAAATAAAACTACTATACAATGATTGGAAGCGAGTTTTACCCAGGGAATATAGACAAATCCCTTTTTCGAAAAAGGAATGAAGAAAAAGGGATTGTTCCTATTCGCTGGCCATTAAAGTCAACAAACAAAAAACTCCCAACCAATCGGTTGAGAGTAATATTAACGTTTTAAGAACTGAGGTGCACGAAGAGCGCCTTTAAGACCAACTCTACAGGGGGGATTTGTAAATCCGCTTCGTGATATTTTTAACAGATTTTTCCGAAACAGAAATAGAGACATTTTGAATCACAAACTGGCTTTTTCTAAGATCTTGATTTTTCTCCATTTTCCTTAACCATCTTTATTGGATGGTTTTGTATTAGATGAATGCTTCGTCCCAAATGTAAGCGCCGCTGCTGCAACCCCAAAAAGGAAAGCTGCTTCTTGCTCTTTAAAAAGAACACTAGCAACATTTGGCTCTTTTACTTCAGAATCAATGATTGCAAATTTAGTATCCTTTTGTTTTTGCTACCTCGTCATTTTTGTCAAATATCCCCCATAATAGAACCCGTTAACATTATGATATTCCTCATGCATTTTTTCTTCGTCGAGAAAATTAAAACCATTTACCGATTTTATAAAGATTCCAGAACACCAAAAGACTCGAACACAAATTTATGTTTTTGTGTAAGATTTCTTTTTTAGCATTCCAAATATACGGGGACACGTATTAAATCCCGCTTACATAGCATATGTATAAGGACATGCTATGTGCTTCTTTTAGAGGTTTAATTAATCCCCTTTTCCATTCAATTAGAAAGGAGGAAAATGAATAAGGGTGGAATGGTTCAGTTCTTTCTTAATTGTAAATTTGATTGGAATAAGTACAAATATAGATAATGCAGGTGTTGGAATTGCCTATGGGCTTAAAAATTTTAAAATACCTTATTGGTTCAACCTGATCATTAATGTTATTGGATTCTTTTTTACAATCATTGGGGTATTCTTAGGCTATGTTATTTCACAATTTATTTCACAAAAAGAAACTGGACTAGTATCTTTTTGTATATTGTTCAGCATCGGATTATTCACCATTTATAATGATTGGTTTGTTTATAGAAAAAAAAGTGAGATAAAGATACAAAAGCCTAATATTCGACAGGGTGTTTTCCTAGGTTTTACACTTTCAATCACAAACATTGCTAGCGGACTTGGGGCAACGGTTGCCTATAATTCCGTTATTTGGTCCGTGATATTTAGTATTACTGTTTGGGGTTATATTGCCATTTGGTTTGGAAATTCTGTTGGAAATAAAGTTTTCTCAAAAATCTTAGGTAATTACTCTCCACTTATTGCTGGGTTTATTTTCATGATTATCGGATTTAAGCAATTATTTTAAGCTTTAGTTGAAACTTCCCCTTTAGATCACTCTCAAGCTAATTTAGAACATAACACCTTATTTTTACTAACTTCTAGTTAGTGCCTTTTCTTTGATTAGAGGAAGTAAAGGCTTGCAGTTCATTTTTAAGCATTTAATAATTAAACGACAATTACTGAAAGGATAAAGTTGTAGAGTATGTTAACTCTTATTTTTTCAACTATCGTTTTTTTTGTAGCAACAAACATTGATGACATTTTCCTTTTGATGACTTGGTTCTCACAAGCAAAGACAACAGAACAGAAACGATTTATTGTGGCTGGACAATACTTGGGCTATATTCTGCTTCTTACCATAAGTTTAATTGGAGCATTTGGAGCTTTACTCATTCCTAAAGCATGGATAGGTATACTTGGATTAATTCCTATCTATATTGGAATACAATCACTGGTATCTTTGTACCAAATGAGGAAAGATAATTCTAGTCAATTTGTTTGGTTATTAAAGATTACCACAGTCACATTTGCTAATGGTGTTGATAATATAGGTCTTTATATTCCGTTCTTCTCAACCAATAGTTTATGGAATATTATTCTTATTATGGTTATCTTTTTAGCACTTGTAGCAGTTTTGTGTTATTTAGGTAATGTCCTCGTACACCAACCGTTAATAGCTCAGACTTTAGAACGTAATGGTCACATTATTGTTCCCTTCGTATTAATAGGATTAGGTACTTTTATTTTGATTAAACACGATACGTTCCATTACCTTTTTAGTAATTTCTAATTATCAATTAATTACCAGTCGAAAAAATGACTGGTTTTTTATTTCTAAAACATTGTAACAAGTAAACTCTTGTTCAGACACCAAAAACAAAGGATTCTAAGCGTTTAATTAGTTTGGATAATAAAACCCTAGCTTTGCTTAAAAAGTGGTGTATAAGTCAAATGGAAGAGGGTTTTGCTAATGGAATAATAAATGTGCCAATAATCTTGTTTTACAAGGGGCGATAGAACACCATTACGCTTAGCCTATCTTAATGAAGGCAAAATATTCTAATTACGAAACACAGTCTCCATCCCATAACTATACATCGTTTACGCCATACTCATGCTCCTTATTATTTGAAGCTGTGCGAGTATTAAAGAAGTACAAGAGCGGCTAGGACACGCCGATCTTCAATTGACAATGAATATATATAACCCATGTAACTAACACTCTTAAAAAGCAAACCGCATCAAAATTCCAGAAGGTTATTGAGCTATAATTGGTGATCAAATGCGGCCAAAAAGTATTTTCGTGGTCAAAAGCACTTTTCAGGCATAAAAAAGACCCCCAAGCAATAAGCTTGAGAGCCTTTGAAACGTTGATAATTAACGTTTTGAGAACTGAGGTGCACGACGAGCGCCTTTAAGACCGTATTTTTTACGTTCTTTCATACGAGCGTCACGAGTTAATAGTCCAGCAGCTTTTAGTGTTGGACGGTATTCTGGATCAGCTTGAAGTAACGCACGAGCGATACCGTGGCGGATTGCGCCAGCTTGACCAGTGTAACCTCCACCATTTACATTTACATGAACGTCATAGCTACCTTGAGTTTCAGTAGCTGCTAACGGTTGGTTTACAACTGCACGTAAAGCAGCAAATGGGATATAATCTTCAATTTCACGACCATTGATAATAATTTTACCGTCGCCTGGAACTAAACGAACTCGTGCAACGGAGCTCTTACGACGACCAGTGCCAATATATTGAACCTGTGCCAAGTTAATAACCTCCCCTATAAATTATCCACGAAGTTCGTAAACTTCAGGTTGTTGTGCTTGGTGCTTATGTTCAGCGCCAGCATATACGTGTAATTTCTTGAACATTTGACGGCCAAGAGTGTTCTTTGGAAGCATGCCTTTAATAGCAAGCTCTAACATTCTCTCAGGAAAGTTCGTACGCATTTCGTTAGCAGTTCTTTGTTTTAAACCACCTGGGTGATTTGTGTGACGGTAGTAAATTTTGTCATTTAATTTATTACCAGTTAATTCAATCTTAGCTGCATTTAGAATAATTACATGATCACCAGTATCAACATGTGGTGTAAAAGTTGGTTTATGTTTACCACGTAGGATTGACGCAACTTCACTAGCAAGACGACCTAGAGTTTTGCCTTCTGCATCAATCACGTACCATTTACGTTCGATATTGTTTGCATTCGCCATAAACGTTGTACGCATCATTTTCCCTCCTAAAAATTCCATCTTCATAATTTCATTGGTTTCATTTATCTTAGACACAATAAGTTCCGGGGCTTATCGTGGTTTTAATAACAATACCTTTGCTATGATACACTTTTATACAGCTATTGTCAATAAAATGTTACACCAGGTTTAGTTGTTTTGAAATATTTTTATCAAAAATCTGCTTCACAACGCGACCGAGTGGATCATACAGGTTTTCGGAAAAATATTTGTCTTTAATAAAATACCTTCCACAAATAAAGCCCTTGAGCAGGAGCTGTTCTTCCCGCGAAGGATCGATCCCTCTTTTCCAAAATGTCTGCCATGGAATTCGGGCTTCTTTCTCCAGCTCCGACCTCTAAAAGAGTGCCAACTAATATCCTGACCATATTATACAAAAAACCGTTGCCAACAAATCGAAACTCAAGAGAGCCTTGGCCCTTAATCAGAACAATTTCCTTTAATTCCCTGACTTTATCCTCTACCTCCGTCTTGGCAGAGCAGAAGCTCGTAAAATCATGAGTCCCCATTAAATAAGCTGCCGCTTCCTTCATTGCTGAAATATTCAATGGATAAGGATACTGAAAGGCATAATTTCGGCTAAAAGGATCTCTCTTTGTGGAAAGGCTCATAACATACCGATATTCCTTCCCCTTTGCATCAAATCGGGCATGGAATCCGCCTTCAGCTTCTTCCGTGCTCAAAACGACAACATCATCAGGCAAAAGAGAATTAAGCGCAATATCCCACTTTGGCAGCGGAATATTTAACTCAGAGTCAAAATGAATAACCTGTCCCTTTGCATGGACGCCTGCATCCGTTCTCCCAGAGGCACTAACCTTTATGTCTGCCCCTTTATGAAGTTTTTTCAAGGCATTTTCCAGTTCTCTTTGTACAGTCCGCTTATTCGGCTGGACCTGATAGCCAGAGAATAAAGTTCCATCATAGGTTACTAGACACTTAAACCTTTTCATCATCAAGCCCCATTATGTTCTTAATAAGAATAAAACAATGGTCAAAATTCCAAGCAGAATAATCATTGCTGAATCTGTCAAGCTCCAGCTGAGCTGCCTGTATTTTGTTCTTCCCTCACCGCCGCGGTATCCCCTTGCTTCCATGGCTGTGGCAAGCTCCTCAGCTCGTTTAAAGGAACTGACAAAAAGTGGGATGAGAAGAGGAATAATCGACTTTACCCTGTCTTTAATCGGTCCGCTTGTAAAATCTACCCCTCTTGCTGTCTGCGCCTTCATAATTTTATCTGTCTCCTGCATCAAGGTTGGAATAAATCTTAAAGAGATGGACATCATGAGAGCAAGCTCGTGAACTGGAAACTTAATTTTATTTAAAGGATGCAGCAGACTTTCAAGACCATCTGTAATCTCAATCGGTGTCGTTGTTAACGTCAGGATGGACGTCATTAAGATCAGCAGGAAGAAACGCATGGAAATAAAGAGCCCCATCCTTAATCCCTCTTCATAAATGGTAAACCAGCCTGCTTGAAATAGAATTTTCCCGTCCTTTGTCAAAAACAAATGCAAGAGCAATGTAAAAAGCACGAGCCAAAGAACAGGTTTCAGACCTGAAAGAATGAATCGCATAGGAACTTTAGACATTGACACCATTAAAAAAGTATAAATTAATAATGCCCCATAAGTTAAACTGTTGTTTGCAATAAAAACGATACATACAAATAGAAAAATCACTATAAGCTTGGATCGTGGATCCATTCGATGAATAACAGACTGAGCTGGTACGTAGCGGCCAAAAATCATTTTCTCCATCATTTTTGGTCACCCCTCTTTATGACAGCAGCGATTTCTTCTGTTAGCTTTTCAACCGATAAGCAAGTTTTTGGAAATTTCATTTGGAATGCCTTTTCAATTTTTTGCTGGAAACGGACAACCTCTGGCACATCTAATCCAAGCTCAATTAAACCTTCAGGCATTGAAAAAATCTCTTCGGGTGTTCCTTTTTTGTACACTTCTCCCTTATGCATAATCACAATTTGATCTGCATATCTGGAAGCATCCTCCATACTATGAGTGACTAGAATGGTTGATAGGTTTCTTTCCTGATGAAGCGCGTGGAACATATCCATTATTTCCTTCCGCCCTCTTGGATCAAGGCCTGCAGTAGGCTCGTCCAGGACGATCACATCCGGCTCCATCGCAAGTACTCCAGCAATCGCAACCCTCCGCATTTGCCCGCCAGATAAGTCAAACGGGGACTTTTCGAGAATTTCGTCTGCAAGCCCTACTTGCTTGATGGCAATTCTAGCCCTTTTCTTCGCTTCCTCCTCGGAAACGCCGAAATTCATTGGCCCAAAGCAAATATCCTTCTCAACCGTTTCTTCAAACAATTGATGCTCCGGAAACTGAAAGACAATGCCAACCTTTTGCCGAACTTCTCTAAGATTTTTTTGCTTTTTTTCTGAAGTAATTTCTTTCTCGCCAATCAAGACTTTTCCCGCGGTTGGTCTTAGCAGTGCATTTAGGTGCTGAAGAACAGTAGATTTACCGGAGCCTGTATGCCCAATTATCGCCAGAAACGTTCCAGACGGAATATTAATGGAGACATCCTTTATGGCTAAATGTTCAAAAGGGGTATTTACCTGATAGCGATATTCTACTTTTTGCAGTGAGATGTCCATAGCTCAGTCACCAACTCTTCTTCAGATAAAAAATGCCTTGATAAGGAGATTCCTTGTTCCTTTAATAGCTTACTCATTTTGACTGGAAAAGGAATATCTAAACCGAGTTTCACCAGCTCTTCATCCATTTGGAAAATTTCCCCTGGCGCCCCCTCTTTGTACAGCTTACCTTTGTTCATCACAATAATTCGATCAGCTTTTGCAGCCTCTTCTAAGTCATGGGTAATGGAAATGACGGTCATATTATGGGTTTCTTTTAACTCCCTAACCGTTTCTAGAACCTCTTCCCTGCCCCTTGGATCCAGCATGGATGTTGCTTCATCTAAAATAATAATGGAAGGCCTAAGAGCAATGACACCTGCAATAGCCACCCTTTGTTTCTGACCACCTGATAGATGGTGCGGCTCTTGATCAAGAAATTGCGCCATTTTCACTTTTTCTAAGGAACTATGAACTCTTTCTATCATTTCATCTCTAGCAATTCCGTTATTTTCTAAACCAAAAGCCACATCATCCTGAACAGTCGTCCCAACAAACTGATTATCTGGGTTTTGAAAGACCATTCCTATAATTTTTCGAGTATCCCAGACCGTCTCTTCAGTTAATGGGATCCCATTCACAGTAATGGAACCTTCCTGTGAGTACTGCAATCCATTTAATAGCTTCGCTAGCGTAGATTTACCAGAACCATTATGACCTACAATCGCAAGCCATTCCCCTTCATAGATCTCAAAAGATACATCGTGAAGAGCATACGGAGCCTGAATATCATATTGAAATGAGACATTTTTAAGCTGGACTAACGGTTTCTTGCTCATAGTTGTTCCTCCCCTCATCTCACTCTTCTCTCTCTATTCTAAACTGTACTGCCAGACAATCAACACCGAAATAGACTTTTAACTATTAAAAAACCCGCCACAATTGGCGAGCCTCAATAGTATGACAGTGGATATATAATGCTGATAACAATATTTCAGAATTTACACTTCCCTCACAAAGGAAACAATAATTTCTAAACTTATATCTGTTATCTGAGCTGTATAAAATGCCAAAGCTGTCTCCCTATTAAAAGCCCATACAACATTTGTCATTTTACTTTATTTAAAAAGTCTGCACCTTTCCGAAAAAAACAGGCCCCACCTGTTATACGCAAACTAAAAAACTCGGAAAGGTGCAAGAGCTAGACGAGTCATACAAGTGATATATGAAAAATAGATCACTTAGCCAACGCCTATAAGTACGCTCATCGTAACACTCACTTTTTACTTAAATTCCTCGGATGCCACAATTAGGCAGAAGGTCATTTTACAAAAAAGGGGCAATGAACAAGTTTCTGAACAAACTGTCTCTCGCCCCTTTTTGTTAAAAAATTATACTAACTCGATGATGACCATTGGTGCTCCGTCTCCACGACGAGGTCCAAGCTTCATAATACGAGTATATCCACCTTGGCGCTCTTCAAAGCGAGAAGCGATATCGCTGAATAATTTTTGTACAGCATCTTGATTCGTTTCAGCGTTAGCTACCTCGTTGCGCACATATGCAGCTGCTTGACGACGAGCATGTAAATCGCCACGTTTTCCAAGAGTGATCAATTTCTCAACAACTGAACGAAGTTCTTTCGCACGAGCTTCAGTTGTTTCAATACGCTCGTTGATGATTAAGTCTGTTGCTAAGTCACGTAACATAGCTTTACGTTGAGAGCTAGTACGTCCTAACTTTCTGTATCCCATGAAAGTTTCCCTCCTTTGTTGAAGTGATTCTTTAAGCTATTGTAGCTACTTGAAAATGCTTCAAAGCGTCTAGCTTATCAATCATCTTTTCGTAGGCCTAATCCAAGCTCTTCTAGTTTGTGTTTAACTTCCTCAAGAGACTTTCTGCCTAAGTTACGAACCTTCATCATATCTTCTTCCGTTTTATTAGCTAACTCTTGAACGGTATTGATACCAGCACGTTTTAAACAGTTATATGAACGAACAGATAAATCTAGTTCTTCGATTGTCATCTCAAGTACTTTTTCTTTTTGATCTTCTTCTTTTTCAACCATAATTTCAGCATTTTGAGCTTCATCAGTTAAACCAACGAAGATATTTAAATGCTCGGTTAAAACCTTAGCACCAAGTGCAACCGCATCTTGAGGACCAGTACTTCCGTCAGTCCAAACGTCAAATGTTAACTTATCGTAGTTAGTCATTTGGCCTACGCGTGTATTTTCTACTTGGAAAGAAACACGCGAAACTGGTGTATAGATTGAATCAATTGGTATGACGCCAATCGGCTGATCTTCTCTTTTATTTTGGACAGCCGGCGTATATCCACGTCCGCGCTTAGCAGTTAAACGCATACGCAAATGACCATTTGTTCCTAAAGTCGCGATGTGAAGATCTGGATTTAGAATTTCAACATCACTGTCATGAGTAATATCAGCGGCCTTAACAGCACCTTCACCCTGTACATCAAGCTCAAGCGTCTTCTCTTCATCAGAGTAGATCTTAAGTGCAAGCTTTTTGATGTTCAAAATAATAGATGTTACATCTTCTACGACGCCTTCAATTGTTGAGAACTCATGAAGTACCCCATCAATTTGAATTGATGTAACTGCGGCACCAGGAAGTGAGGATAAAAGGATACGACGTAAGGAGTTACCCAAAGTTGTACCATATCCACGCTCAAGTGGCTCTACAACGAACTTCCCGTACTTGGCATCATCGCTGATCTCAACCGTTTCGATTTTTGGTTTTTCTATTTCGATCATGAAAATACACCCTCCTTCAAAACGTCGAAACCCCGGCTATATTCATAACCGAAATTCCCCATGTATACGTTCCCGTTTTGCGCACAACAACTTGAATAATAGTCTGTATAAAAGCAAGAAAATTTTCCATCATATCCCATTATAGACAAGGATACAAAATTTATACAGAAAAATTAAACGCGGCGACGTTTTGGTGGACGGCATCCATTATGAGGAACTGGAGTTACGTCTCTAATTGCAGTAACTTCTAAACCAGCAGCTTGAAGTGCACGAATTGCAGCTTCACGGCCTGCACCAGGTCCTTTAACAGTTACTTCTAGAGTTTTCATTCCATGCTCCATAGAAGACTTCGCTGCAGTTTCTGCTGCCATTTGAGCTGCGAAAGGAGTAGATTTACGAGAACCTTTAAACCCTAATGCGCCAGCGCTTGACCATGAAAGTGCATTCCCATGAGCGTCTGTAATAGTTACAATTGTGTTATTGAAAGTAGAACGAATGTGAGCAACACCTTGTTCAATATTCTTTTTCACACGGCGTTTGCGTGTATTAGTTTTACGTGCCATTTAAAGTACCTCCTTTACTGATTATTTCTTCTTGTTCGCTACAGTCTTACGAGGACCTTTGCGTGTACGAGCATTGTTCTTAGTATTTTGTCCACGAACAGGTAAACCACGACGGTGACGAAGACCGCGGTAGCAGCCGATTTCCATTAAACGCTTGATGTTAAGTGATACTTCACGACGAAGGTCACCTTCAACTTTTAATTTATCGATGACTTCACGGATTTTATTTAATTCGTCTTCTGTTAAATCACGAACACGAGTATCTTCAGAAACACCAGCCTCTGATAAAACTTTCTTAGCTGTTTCTTTACCAATCCCATAGATGTAAGTTAATGAGATTACTACACGTTTTTCACGTGGAATATCTACACCAGCAATACGTGCCATTCTTTGCGCACCTCCTTGTTTTTAGCCTTGTTTTTGTTTATGTTTAGGGTTTTCACAGATAACCATAACTTTGCCACGTCTGCGGATAACTTTACACTTTTCGCAGATTGGCTTAACTGATGGTCTTACTTTCATTATCCTAACCTCCTTAGTAGTACGGAGTGCAGTGGTTATTTAAAACGATAAGTGATTCTTCCGCGTGTTAAGTCATATGGAGAAAGCTCAACTGTTACCTTATCTCCTGGCAGAATTCGAATGAAGTGCATACGAATTTTTCCAGAAACATGAGCTAGTACAGTATGACCATTCTCTAATTCTACTTTAAACATGGCATTTGGCAAAGTGTCAACAACAGTACCTTCTATTTCAATTACATCGTCTTTCGCCATCGAACAAGTCCCCCTTTTTCAAATATATACGAATTCATTTCTTCACTTTAACATAATAGTCAAAGTGTATTGCATCCATTACACAACCGGATTCTTGTAATCTTCCTGAACTTCTGGAGATGCTTGATCAATGAAATTACAGATGCAGTCTGGTTTATTCTTAAGATGAAGATTAAAAAATCATCATCAGTCTTAAAAAATTATAGGCCATACAACAACCTTAATATTATATCACATCGATAGCATCAAGTCCGCAAAGAACCAATACGGTTTGACTAAAAGTAGAACAAATTGCATGGACTGCGAGATTACAACCTGGCTTAAACTTTGGTAAGAATCTCATAGCCTGTGTCGGTGATCGCAATTGTATGCTCAAAATGGGCACACATTTTTCCGTCAACCGTTACAACTGTCCAATTGTCTTCTAACGTTTTCACATATCGGCTTCCTGCATTCACCATGGGTTCAATACAAAGAACCATTCCTGGTTTTAAACGCGGGCCCTTATCTGGGGGACCATAATGAGGAATTTGCGGATCCTCATGTAAGTCTTGCCCGATTCCATGACCCACATACTCACGTACAATGGAAAAACCAAATGATTCCGCATACGTTTGAATCGCATGTGAGATGTTCGACAGACGTACACCTGGTTTTGCTTCCATAAGGCCCTTATATAAAGATTCCTCGGTCACATCAAGAAGTGTCTGAGTCTCCTTATCAATTGAACCTACCGGATACGTCCAAGCTGAATCACCATGATAACCGTTATATTTAGCACCGATATCAACGCTAATAATATCGCCATTCTTTAATACCCGATTACTAGGAATGCCATGGACAAGCTCATTGTTAACTGAAGCACAAACGCTGCCGCGAAAGCCATTATAACCTTTAAAGGATGGTATTGCATCATGTTTTCGAATAAACTTTTCTGCAATTGCATCTAGCTCTAAAGTTGTAATGCCGGGTGCAATATGTTTTTTCAGTTCTTCATGAGTAAGTGCTACAATTTTTCCAGCCTCGCGCATGATTTCAATTTCACGCGGTGTTTTGCAAATGATCATTATTGCAAGCCCTCGAGTAATTGATCTACATCAGAAAATACTTTATCTATTTCCTGCTGCCCATCAATATTGCGCAAATAGCCTTTTGTTTCATAAAAATCGAGCAGTGGTTTTGTTTGCTTAATATTAACATCTAAGCGATTCTTCACAGTATCCTCATTATCATCAGCACGCTGATACAGCTCTCCGTCGCAGCGATCGCATACTCCCTCTTTTGCAGGAGGATTGAAAACAAGATGATAAGTAGCACCGCAATCTTTACAGATGCGACGGCCAGTTAGGCGATCCATAAGAATACTATTATCAACATCAATATTAATCACGTAGTTAATCTGTTTATTTAATCCCACAAGGATGTTTTCTAATGCTTCTGCTTGAGCAACAGTTCTAGGAAAGCCATCGAGCAGGAAGCCATTCTGGCAGTCATCCTTGGATAATCTTTCGCGGACAATACCAATAGTAACCTCATCAGGAACAAGTTCGCCTTTGTCCATGAATGATTTCGCCTGAAGGCCAAGTTCCGTTTCATCCTTAATGGCTGCACGGAACATATCTCCAGTAGAGATATGAGGGATGCCGTATTTAGCGACAATCTTTTCTGCTTGTGTACCTTTTCCGGCACCAGGGAGCCCCATTAATACTAGGTTCATGTGAAATCCCCCTAAATCTGATTGGCTTTTAGGGACCTCCATGGTTCCCTAAAAACCAAATTATTTAATAAAGCCTTTATAGTGACGTTTAACAAGCTGAGCCTCTAGCTGCTTCATCGTTTCTAGTGCAACACCGACAACAATGAGTAAGCTAGTTCCACCGATTTGAGCTGATTCCGGCAATCCAGCAATATTAATGAATAGAACTGGTAAGATCGCAATAGCTGTTAGGAAGATGGCACCTACAAATGTTAAACGGTATAGAACGCGTGTTAAATACTCTTGCGTATTCTTTCCTGGACGAATACCAGGAATATATCCACCTTGCTTCTTCAAGTTATCAGAAACCTGTTCCGGATTCACTTGAATGAAAGCGTAGAAATAAGTAAAGGCAATGATAAGAGCACTGTACACTACCATACCAATTGGATGTGAGTAATCAAATACTCGTTGAATCCAGAGTGTTACATCATTTTGCTCGAAGAACGAGGCAATTGTTCTAGGAGTAACGATAAAAGAAACAGCGAAGATAACCGGAATAACACCAGCAGCGTTTACTTTTAAAGGTAAGTGTGAGGATTGACCTCCAACAGGGCTTTTGCCTGCTACCATTCTTTTTGCATACTGAATAGGAATTTTCCTTAAAGCCTGCTGAATAAAAATGGTACCTACAATGATAGCAACAACAGCAACAACAATTAATACGACTGTAACGATGCGAAGGAATAGCTGCTCTCCAGCATTTTCAAATTGCTGAGCGTAGATTTGGTTAATCGTTGATGGAATACCAGCTACGATCCCAGCAAAGATGATAATAGAGATTCCATTCCCTACACCTTTAGAAGTAATTTGTTCACCTAACCACATTAAGAATGCAGTTCCAGCCGTTAATACAGTTGTAATTAGAAGATAACTTCCAATACCTGGATTTTCAATTAACTGCCCACCTGCTAGGTTATTAAACCCATAGGACATACCAAAGCCTTGGATGAAACCAAGCACAATTGTAAAATAGCGGGTAAACTGAGCTAACTTTCGGCGTCCCACTTCTCCTTGCTTTGACCATTCAGTAAACTTAGGAACAACATCCATTTGTAATAACTGAATGATAATGGATGCCGTGATATACGGCATGATTCCCATTGCCAGTATGGAGAAATTCATTAGTGCTCCGCCGCCAAATGTATTTAGAAGTCCAAATACATTAAATTGGTCCTGTGACTTCAAAAACTCCGCATTCACGCCTGGTACCGGTATAAATGTACCGATGCGGAATACAACCAGCATTAAAAGGGTGAATATGATCTTTCTTCTTATATCACCCACGCGCATAAAATTGGAGATTGTCTGAAACATTAAATCACCTCAGTTTGACCGCCGGCAGCTTCAATCGCTTCCTTTGCAGCAGAGGAGAATTTATGAGCTTTAACAGTAAGCTTTTTCTCAACTTTGCCTTTTGCAAGAATCTTGATTCCTGCTTTTTCGTTGCTTACTACACCTGTTTCGATAAGAAGTTCAGGAGTTACTTCCGTTCCTTCTTCAAAACGATTTAGAGCATCAAGGTTCACTACCGCATATTCCTTACGGTTAATGTTTGTAAAACCACGTTTTGGTAAACGTTGGAATAAAGGTGTTTGACCACCCTCGAATCCAGGGCGTACACCGCCGCCAGAACGAGCATTTTGACCTTTATGACCTTTACCAGCAGTTTTACCATTACCAGAACCGATTCCACGGCCTTTGCGTTTACGCTCCCCGCGTGAACCTTCTGCAGGCTTTAATTCATGAAGTTTCATGTTGGCACCTCCTTATTTTGTAGAAGAGTGAATATTATATTTCTTTTACCGTAACAAGGTGAGCAACTTTATTGATCATTCCGCGAATAGCCGGATTGTCTTGATGCTCAACTGTTTGGTGCATTTTACGTAAGCCAAGAGCTTTAACTGTTTCGCGTTGGTCCCCTGGGCGGCCAATCACGCTGCGAGTGAGGGTAATTTCTAGTTTATTCGCCATTTGATTTCCCTCCTTATCCTAACAGTTCTTCTACTGATTTACCACGTAATTTAGCTACGTCCTCAGCACGTTTTAATTGTGTTAAACCGTTCAAAGTAGCTCGAACCATGTTGATTGGTGTGTTTGTTCCTAAAGATTTAGAAAGAATATCACCAACACCAGCTAATTCAAGTACCGCACGAACTGGTCCACCAGCGATAACTCCAGTACCTTCATATGCAGGCTTTAGAAGTACTTCCCCTGCACCGAAGTTACCAATAACTTGGTGAGGAATCGTTGTTCCAACCATTGGTACTTCGATTAAGTTTTTCTTAGCATCTTCAATCGCTTTACGGATTGCTTCTGGTACTTCTTGTGCTTTACCAGTACCAAAGCCGACATGACCGTTTTTGTCACCTACTACTACAAGAGCAGAGAAACGAAAACGACGTCCACCTTTAACAACCTTCGCTACACGATTAACCGTAACTACGCGTTCTTCAAGTTCAAGTTTGTTTGGATCAATACGACGCATCTTTTTGTGTCCCTCCTTTGTCTATTAAAATTCTAAACCGTTTTCGCGAGCAGCATCAGCTAATGCTTTTACGCGGCCATGATAGAGGTAACCTCCACGGTCAAATACGACAGCTTTGATTCCTTTTTCAACTGCACGCTTTGCAACTAATTCTCCGACCTTAACTGCTGCATCAACGTTGCCTGCAGATTCTAGACTTACTTCTTTATCTAAAGTAGAAGCACTTGCTAAAGTAACTCCCTTTACATCGTCAACTAATTGAGCATAAATATGCTTATTAGAGCGGAACACGTTTAAACGAGGACGAGCTTCAGTTCCAGAAAGTTTAGCGCGTACACGGCCATGTCTTTTCTTACGAACTGCATTTTTGTCAGCCTTCGTAATCATTTAAGTCACTCCTTTCGTTTACCTATGCGGCATTACTTACCAGTTTTACCTTCTTTACGACGCACATATTCGCCTTCATAGCGGATACCTTTTCCTTTGTAAGGCTCTGGAGGACGAACATCACGAATGTTAGCCGCTAAAGCACCAACACGTTCTTTGTTGATTCCTTTAACGATAACCTTTGTGTTAGATGGAACTTCTACTTCCACGCCAGCTTCAGGTTCAATTTCAACAGGATGAGAGTACCCTACGTTTAGTACAAGTTTAGTACCTTGCTTTTGAGCACGGTATCCGACCCCGATTAGCTCAAGACCTTTTTCAAAACCTTTGGATACACCTTCAACCATGTTAGAAAGTAATGCACGAGTTGTACCGTGTAAAGTACGGTGTTCTTTCGATTCAGATGGACGAGAAACAGTTAGTACATTCTCTTCCAGTTGGATCGTCATGTCCGGGCTGAATGAACGAGTAAGTTCACCTTTAGGACCCTTTACTGTAACTGTGTTTTTACTATCGATGTTAATTGTAACACCAGTTGGAACTTCAATTGGTTTTTTACCTATACGAGACATTTATTGCACCTCCATTCATTAAGAAAGTCTATTACCAAACGTATGCTAAAACTTCTCCGCCAACTTGTTTTGCACGAGCTTCTTTATCAGAAAGAACTCCTTGAGAAGTAGAAACTAGAGCAATTCCAAGGCCGTTAAGTACACGTGGAACTTCATCAGCTTTTGCATATACACGAAGTCCAGGTTTGCTAATACGCTTTAGACCAGTGATTACACGTTCGTTATTAGAACCGTATTTTAAGAAAATGCGGATGATCCCTTGTTTGTTGTCTTCAATAAACTCAACATCGCGTACGAAACCTTCACGCTTAAGGATATCAGCGATTTCTTTTTTGATATTAGAAGCAGGAACTTCTAATTTTTCGTGACGTACCATATTCGCATTACGGATGCGAGTTAGCAAATCTGCAATTGGATCTGTCATGACCATTGTTTTTACCTCCTTCCTAAACCTATAGGTTTACCAGCTAGCTTTTTTCACGCCAGGAATTTGACCTTTATATGCTAATTCACGGAAACAGATACGGCAAAGCTTAAATTTACGGTAAACAGAATGTGGACGTCCGCAACGTTCGCAGCGTGTGTATTCTTGTACCT
Organism: Bacillus sp. JJ1474; assembly: GCF_036965225.1. NCBI lineage: Bacteria > Bacillati > Bacillota > Bacilli > Caryophanales > Bacillaceae > Bacillus > Bacillus sp. JJ1474. Next base: position 23,254 of record NZ_JBALPC010000021.1, read on the forward strand.
TATATTTAGGCGTGCGTTTTTGTTTCGCAATCATTGACTTTTTAGCCACGTTTTCGCCTCCCTCTATTTAGCGATTACTTTTGGAACGGCATTCCAAATTGAGTTAAAAGTTCACGAGCTTCTTCATCAGTATTAGCTGTAGTTACGATAACAATATCCATACCACGAACTTTGTTTACTTTATCGTAATCAATCTCAGGGAAGATTAACTGCTCTTTTACACCTAAAGTATAGTTTCCACGTCCGTCAAAAGACTTCTTGGAAATACCGCGGAAGTCACGTACACGTGGAAGTGATACAGAGACTAACTTATCAAAGAACTCATACATACGCTTTCCACGAAGAGTAACTTTCGCACCGATCGGCATACCTTCACGAAGACGGAATCCAGCGATAGAGTTTTTTGCACGAGTAACAACTGGTTTTTGACCAGCAATTAGCGCTAATTCCTCAACCGCATTGTCTAGTGCTTTAGCGTTTTGAACAGCATCACCAACACCCATGTTGATAACGATTTTATCAATCGCAGGTACTTGCATAATTGATTTATAGTTGAACTTGCTCATAAGAGCAGGAGTAATTTCTTTTGTATACTTTTCTTTTAGGCGGCTCATTCATTGTACCTCCCTTCTTCTATAAACTATTTATCTAGAACTTCACCGGATTTTGTTGCTACACGTACTTTTTTGCCATCAACCGTTTTATAGCCTACCCGTGTTGGGTTGCCAGACTTAGGGTCGATAGGCATAACGTTTGACACATGAATCGGAGCCTCTTGGCTAATGATTCCGCCTTGCGGATTCACTTGGGATGGCTTGGAATGTTTTTTCACAATGTTTACTCCTTCAACAAGTACTCGGTCTTGTTTAGGGAACGCTGCAAGAATGACACCCGTTTTGCCTTTATCCTTACCAGAGATGACCATAACTTTGTCACCTTTTTTCACATGCATCAGTAAGCACCTCCTTAAAGGCAATTTAGTTTTAATTATAGAACTTCTGGAGCTAAAGAAATAATTTTCATGAAGTTGCTGTCGCGTAGTTCACGAGCAACAGGTCCGAAGATACGAGTACCACGAGGACCCTTATCGTCACGAATAATTACACATGCGTTTTCATCAAAACGAATGTAAGTACCGTCATTACGGCGTACACCGCTCTTTGTCCGAACAACTACTGCTTTAACAACATCACCTTTTTTAACAACGCCACCTGGTGTTGCTTGTTTCACTGTACAAACGATAATATCACCGATGTTAGCGTATTTGCGGCCAGTGCCACCAAGAACTTTAATTGTAAGTACTTCACGAGCACCAGAGTTGTCTGCAACTTTCAAACGTGATTCCTGTTGAATCATGTGTGTAACCTCCCTTCGGAATTAACTCTTTTCCGAACAATTAGATAATAACTGCTTTTTCTACTACTTCTACAAGACGGAAGCGTTTTGTAGCTGAAAGCGGACGAGTTTCCATAATACGGACAATATCGCCAGTTTTCGCTGTATTTTGCTCATCATGAGCTTTGAATTTTTTAGAGTACTTAACGCGTTTACCGTATAAAGGGTGCTTTTTGTAAGTTTCAACAAGGACAGTAACGGTCTTATCCATTTTGTCTGAAACAACACGCCCAGTGTAAACTTTGCGTTGGTTGCGTTCACTCATTGTGCGAACCTCCTCTCAATTTCACTTTGAAAAACCAATTTCTCTTTCACGAATCACTGTTTTCATACGAGCGATTGATTTGCGCACTTCACGAATACGAGCTGTATTCTCAAGCTGGCCAGTCGCTAACTGAAAGCGAAGATTGAATAATTCTTCTTTTAATGATTTGACTTTTTGTTCAATTTCGGCAGTGGTAAGGTCACGAATATCATTAGCTTTCATTTGATTCACCACCAATTTCTTCTCGTTTTACAAACTTACACTTAAGCGGAAGCTTGTGTGCAGCAAGTCGAAGAGCTTCACGAGCGATTTCTTCAGAAACACCTGCAATTTCGAACATTACTTTCCCAGGCTTAACAACTGCTACCCATCCTTCAGGAGCACCCTTACCGGAACCCATTCGGACTTCTAGAGGCTTGGCAGTGTATGGCTTATGAGGGAATATTTGAATCCAAACTTTACCGCCACGTTTCATGTAACGAGTCATAGCGATACGAGCTGATTCAATTTGACGGTTCGTGATCCATGAAGCTTCAGTAGCCTGTAGACCGAATTCACCGAAATTCACTTCTGTGCCGCCTTTTGATTGACCGCGCATATTTCCACGGTGCACACGACGATATTTTACGCGTTTAGGCAGTAACATATTATTTGCCTCCTTCCTCAGATTTCTTCTTCGTAGGAAGGACCTCTCCACGATAAATCCATACTTTCACACCAAGCTTACCGTAAGTTGTATCAGCTTCAGCTGTCGCATAATCGATATCAGCACGAAGAGTATGAAGTGGAACTGTTCCTTCGCTGTAAGATTCAGAACGAGCGATATCAGCACCGCCTAAGCGTCCAGATACCATTGTTTTGATACCTTTCGCACCAGCGCGCATTGCACGTTGAATAGTTTGTTTTTGAGCACGACGGAAAGATACGCGGTTTTCTAATTGACGAGCAATGTTTTCCGCAACTAATTTCGCATCGATATCAGCTTTTTTGATTTCAAGAATATTGATGTGTACACGTTTGCCAGTAAGTGAGTTAAGAGCTTTACGAAGTGCTTCAACTTCAGTACCACCTTTACCAATAACCATTCCTGGCTTGGCAGTGTGAATAGTGATGTTTAGACGATTAGCTGCACGTTCGATTTCTACTTTTGATACAGAAGCATCCTTCAGACGCTTTGTGATGTACTCACGAACTTTAAGGTCTTCGTGTAAAAGATCAGCATAGTCTTTGCCTGCGTACCATTTTGATTCCCAATCACGGATAACACCGATACGCAAACCGACTGGATTTACTTTTTGACCCACTGATTATCCCTCCTTCTTTTCTGATAAAACGATAGTAATATGACTAGTACGTTTGTTAATTTGGCTTGCACGGCCCATTGCACGAGGACGGAAACGTTTAAGTGTTGGTCCTTCGTCAACGAAAGCTTGAGCAACCACTAAATTGTTAACGTCCATTTCGTAGTTGTGCTCAGCGTTTGCTAATGCAGATTTCAAAACCTTCTCTACGATTGGAGAAGCAGCTTTTGGAGTTAAGTTCAAAATTGCTACTGCTTCACCTACTTGCTTTCCTCGAATTAAATCTACGACTAAACGAGCTTTACGAGGAGCAATACGAACTGTTCTTGCAACAGCTTTAGCTTGCATAAGAATGCCCTCCTCTCATTAACGTCTTGTTTTCTTATCATCATTGCCATGCCCTTTGTAAGCGCGTGTTGGAGCAAATTCTCCAAGCTTGTGGCCTACCATGTCTTCAGTGACATATACAGGAACGTGTTTACGACCATCGTAAACTGCAATTGTGTGTCCGATGAATTGCGGGAAGATCGTAGAACGGCGAGACCAAGTTTTGATAACTTGTTTGCCATCAGTTTCATTTAGCTTTTCGATCTTTGTCATTAAATGATCATCAACAAAAGGTCCTTTTTTTAAGCTGCGACCCATGAGTGAACCTCCCTTCGCGATTGATCTACGGTTCCATACGTGAACCGTAGGGCAATCCCGTTATTTTTTACGGCGACGAACAATAAACTTATCCGACTTGTTTGATTTTTTGCGTGTTTTGAAACCAAGTGTTGGTTTGCCCCAAGGAGTCATTGGAGACTTACGTCCGATTGGTGAACGTCCTTCACCACCACCGTGTGGGTGATCGTTAGGGTTCATTACGGATCCACGAACTGCTGGGCGCTTACCTAACCAGCGGGAACGTCCAGCTTTACCGATGTTAATAAGCTCATGTTGCTCGTTACCTACTTGACCGATAGTTGCACGGCAAGTAGCGAGGATCATACGTACTTCGCCAGAGTTTAGGCGTACAAGAACATATTTACCTTCTTTACCAAGAACTTGAGCAGAAGTTCCTGCAGAACGGACTAATTGTCCACCTTTACCAGGTTTTAACTCGATGTTATGGATTACAGTACCCATTGGAATGTTTATTAATGGCAGAGCGTTACCCACTTTAATGTCAGCCTCTGGACCAGACATTACTTCCATACCTACTTCTAGGTTTTTAGGAGCTAGGATGTAGCGCTTTTCACCATCTACATAGTTAATTAGAGCAATTCTTGATGAACGGTTTGGATCGTACTCGATCGTAGCAACGCGTCCTGGAATGCCATCTTTGTTACGTTTAAAGTCGATAATACGATACTGGCGTTTATGACCGCCGGCTTGATGACGAACAGTTATCTTACCTTGGTTGTTGCGGCCTGCTTTTTTATTCAATGGAGCTAACAGGGATTTTTCGGGTTTATCAGTAGTGATTTCTTCGAAAGTGAAACCTGTCATGCCGCGACGACCGTTAGAGGTAGGTTTATACTTTTTAATCGCCATTTTATTCCCTCCTCTTCAATTAATATTAAACTTCAAAGAATTCGATTTCTTTGCTGTCAGCTGTTAATTTAACAATTGCTTTACGACGTTTGTTTGTGTATCCACCAAAACGTCCCATACGCTTGAATTTACCTTTGTAGTTCATAACGTTTACTTTCTCAACTTTAACACCGAAGATAGTTTCTACAGCATCTTTAACTTGAGTTTTATTAGCTCTAACGTCAACTTCAAACGTATATTTTTTATCGGCCATTAAATCAGAAGAAGCTTCAGTAATTACGGGGCGCTTAATGATATCGCGTGCATCCATTATGCAAGCACCTCCTCTACTTTTTCAACTGCTGCTTTCGTCATGATTAATTTATCATGATTTAAAACGTCCAGAACGTTGATTCCTGTAGCAGTTACAACAGTTACACCAGGAATGTTACGAGCAGATAATGCTACGTTTTCATCAAGGTCAGCTGTTACAATAAGTGCTTTGGATTCAATAGAAAGACCTTTTAAAACACCTTTAAAGTCTTTTGTTTTTGGAGTTTCGAAAGCAAGGCTTTCTAATACTAAAATGTTTTCTGCTAACACTTTAGAAGATAATGCTGATTTGATCGCTAAGCGACGAACCTTCTTAGGAAGCTTGTAGCTGTAGCTACGTGGAACAGGACCAAACACAGTACCACCGCCACGCCATTGTGGTGAGCGGATAGAACCTTGACGAGCACGGCCAGTGCCTTTTTGGCGCCATGGCTTGCGACCGCCGCCTGCTACTTCAGATCTGATTTTAGTTTTGTGAGTTCCTTGACGTAAAGAAGCTCTTTGCATAACAACCGCTTCAAATAGAACGTGGTTATTAGGCTCGATACCAAAGATCGTATCATTAAGCTCAATTTCACCAACTTGAGAACCGCTTTGGTTAAATAATGCTACTTTCGGCATTCTTATTTCCTCCTTTCCGACTTATTACTATGCTTTTACCGCACTTTTGATTTTTAATAAAGATTTTTTAGCTCCAGGTACATTACCTTTAATTAATAATAGGTTACGTTCAACGTCAACTTTTACAATTTCAAGGTTTTGTACTGTAACTTGCTCTCCGCCCATACGTCCTGGTAATAATTTACCTTTGAATACACGGTTTGGAGCAACAGGTCCCATTGAACCAACACGACGGTGGTAACGTGAACCGTGAGACATTGGTCCGCGGGATTGTCCGTGGCGTTTAATTGCACCTTGGAAACCTTTACCTTTTGAGATTCCTGTTACATCAACAGTTTCACCTGCTGCGAAAATATCAACTTTGACTTCTTGACCAACTTCATATTCTCCTAAATTCACTCCGCGTAATTCGCGAACGAAGCGCTTAGGAGCAGTGTTAGCTTTAGCAACATGGCCCTTTTCAGGTTTGTTAGATAGCTTCTCACGTTTGTCGTCAAATCCGATTTGGATTGCTTCGTAGCCGTCAGTTTCAACTGATTTCTTTTGAAGAACAACGTTTGCAGCTGCCTCAACTACTGTTACCGGGATAAGATCACCGTTTTCAGCGAACACTTGAGTCATACCAATCTTTCTTCCTAAGATTCCTTTGGTCATTTCAGTCACACCTCCTAGATAGTTAAGTTAAATTTATTTCATTAAAGTTTGATTTCGATATCTACACCTGATGGTAAATCTAAACGCATTAGTGAATCTACCGTTTGTGGTGTTGGGTTAACGATGTCGATTAGACGTTTGTGCGTACGCATTTCGAACTGCTCACGAGAATCTTTGTACTTATGAACCGCACGAAGGATTGTGTAGATAGACTTTTCAGTCGGTAATGGAATCGGGCCAGATACAGCCGCACCAGAACGTTTTGCAGTCTCAACAATCTTTTCAGCAGATTGATCAAGGATTCTGTGATCATACGCTTTTAAACGAATACGAATTTTTTGTTTTGCCATTATTTTCCCTCCTTTTCGCCTATTTTAAAATAGACATTCTCCGTGAAAATTTCCCACACACTCGCCATGGCAAAGCGGCCGGGTGTGTCAGCAACCTTTCACTTCATCGCAGTCAAAGACCAACATTGTCTATTATACAGAAAACACAAGTCAATTGCAACACTAAATAATGCAATTTCTAGATGTCTTTCACACTCGTATTATTATAGCGGCATTCATTCTAATTTTCAAGTGAGTCTTCGGGAATCCAATAATTACATAAATCATTTTTCTAGTCATATAAAAACATCAATATTTACTTCATAGTACATATATAGAAGAAACAGTACTATTTCCTTATTCTCTATAAAGCAAAATAAAAAACCAGATGGATCGTCACCCACCTGGTTTCTATCATTAATTATTCAACGATTGTAGCAACAACGCCAGCGCCTACTGTACGTCCACCTTCACGAATAGAGAACTTAGTTCCTTCTTCGATAGCGATTGGTGCGATAAGCTCAACGTGCATTTCAATGTTATCTCCAGGCATAACCATTTCTACGCCTTCAGGAAGATTACAAATACCAGTTACGTCAGTTGTACGGAAGTAGAACTGAGGACGGTAGTTAGTGAAGAATGGAGTATGACGTCCACCCTCTTCTTTAGATAATACGTAAACTTCAGCTTTGAAAACTGTGTGTGGCTTGATTGTACCTGGCTTAGCAAGTACTTGTCCACGTTGGATATCTTCACGAGCTACACCACGAAGAAGAGCACCGATGTTATCTCCAGCTTCAGCGTAGTCTAGTAATTTACGGAACATTTCAACTCCAGTAACTGTAGTTGATTTTGGCTCTTCTGTGAAACCAGTGATTTCAATAACGTCTCCAACTTTAACTACTCCACGCTCAACACGTCCAGTAGCAACAGTTCCACGACCAGTGATTGAGAATACGTCCTCAACTGGCATCATGAATGGCTTGTCAGTGTCACGAGTTGGGTTTGGAACATACTCATCAACAGCAGCCATAAGCTCAATGATTTTTTCTTCCCATTCTGCTTCACCTTCAAGAGCTTTAAGAGCAGAACCTTTAACTACAGGAATGTCATCTCCTGGGAAGTCGTATTCAGAAAGAAGGTCACGAACTTCCATTTCTACTAATTCAAGAAGCTCTTCATCGTCAACCATGTCACACTTGTTCATGAACACAACAAGGAAAGGTACACCTACTTGACGAGAAAGAAGGATGTGCTCACGAGTTTGTGGCATTGGGCCGTCAGCAGCAGATACTACTAGGATACCGCCGTCCATTTGAGCAGCACCAGTGATCATGTTTTTAACGTAGTCAGCGTGTCCTGGGCAGTCAACGTGTGCATAGTGACGGTTTTCAGTTTCGTACTCAACGTGAGAAGTTGAGATAGTGATTCCACGCTCTTTTTCTTCTGGAGCGTTATCGATTTGGTCGTAACCTTTTGCTTCTCCACCCATTTTCTTTGCAAGTACAGTAGTGATAGCAGCAGTTAAAGTAGTTTTACCATGGTCAACGTGTCCGATTGTACCAATGTTAACATGGGGTTTTGAACGGTCAAATTTAGCTTTAGCCATTAGGAAAATCCTCCTTTAATATATAAAAAATAAGTATTATTTGAGCCGCGAAGAGAAATCCCCTCGCAGCTATGATGCTTACAATAGTAGTTATACTTGATTAAAAAGGTAAAATCAATTACTTTTATTCACCTTTATGTTTTTTGATGATTTCTTCAGAAATTGATTTTGGTACTTCTTCGTAATGATCAAATGTCATAGAGAAAACACCACGACCTTGTGTGCTTGAACGTAATGAAGTAGCGTAACCAAACATTTCTGATAGCGGAACCATTGCACGTACAACTTGAGCGTTGCCGCGAGCTTCCATACCTTCAACGCGACCACGGCGTGAAGTAACGTTACCCATAATATCTCCCATGTATTCTTCAGGGATAATAACTTCAACCTTCATTACCGGCTCAAGAATTACAGGGCTACATTTAGATGCTGCATTTTTCAATGCCATTGATGCAGCAATCTTAAACGCCATTTCAGATGAGTCAACATCATGGTAAGATCCATCAAACAATCTAGCCTTAATATCAACTAATGGGAAGCCAGCAAGGACTCCTCTATCAAGCGCATCTTCAAGACCAGCTTGTACAGGAGCGATATATTCACGAGGAACAACCCCACCGACAATACCATTTTCGAATTCAAAGCCTTTACCTTCTTCGTTTGGAGAGAATTCAATCCAAACATGACCATACTGTCCGCGTCCACCAGATTGGCGAGCAAATTTACCTTCAACTGACGCTGAAGCACGGAAAGTTTCACGGTAGGCAACCTGTGGTGCACCAACGTTAGCTTCTACTTTAAATTCACGACGCATACGGTCAACAAGGATATCAAGGTGAAGCTCACCCATACCAGCAATGATAACTTCTCCAGTTTCCTGGTCAGTATGTGCACGGAATGTCGGATCTTCTTCTTGAAGCTTTTGTAGAGCAGTTGTCATCTTATCTTGGTCAGCCTTTGTTTTTGGCTCGATAGATAATTGAATAACTGGCTCTGGGAATTCCATAGATTCTAAGATAACAGGAGCTTTTTCATCACAAAGTGTATCCCCTGTAGTCGTGTCTTTCAAACCTACAGCCGCTGCGATATCTCCAGCATGTACAATCGAAATCTCTTCACGAGAGTTAGCATGCATTTGCAGAATACGTCCTACACGCTCACGCTTACCTTTCGTTGAGTTTTTCACATAAGAACCTGAGTTCAATGTACCAGAGTAAACACGGAAGAATGTAAGTTTACCAACATAAGGGTCAGTCATAACTTTGAAAGCAAGAGCTGAGAACGGCTCGCTGTCATCTGCGTGACGCTCTGTTTCTTCCTCTGTATCTGGATTAACACCATTAATAGCTGGAATATCCAGTGGAGACGGAAGATAGTCGATTGCTGCATCAAGCATTTTTTGAACACCTTTGTTTTTGAAAGCAGTTCCGCACATTACTGGATAGAATTCAACGCTTAGAGTTGCTTTACGGATAGCCGCTTTTAGCTCTGCCTTAGTGATTTCTTCTCCACCAAGGTATTTTTCCATTAGTTCTTCATCAAGTTCAGCTACTGCTTCAATTAACTTTTCACGATATTCTTCGGCTTGAGCTTGATATTCTTCTGGGATTTCTCCAACTTGAATATCAGTTCCAAGATCGTTGTTGTAGAATGTAGCATCCATTTCAACCAAGTCAATGATACCTTTGAACGCATCTTCAGCACCGATTGGTAATTGAATTGGAGCAGCATTCGCTTGTAGACGATCATGTAGAGTTTTTACAGAATATAAGAAATCTGCACCGAGTTTATCCATTTTGTTAACGAAAACAATACGTGGCACGCCGTAAGTTGTAGCTTGGCGCCATACTGTTTCGGTTTGTGGTTCTACCCCAGATTGAGCATCAAGGACAGTAACTGCACCATCAAGTACACGAAGTGAACGTTCAACTTCAACTGTGAAGTCTACGTGTCCTGGTGTATCGATGATGTTAACGCGGTGACCTTTCCATTGTGCAGTTGTTGCTGCAGATGTAATCGTGATTCCGCGCTCCTGCTCTTGCTCCATCCAGTCCATCTGGGCTCCACCTTCGTGTGTTTCACCGATTTTGTGGATTTTTCCTGTGTAGTAAAGAATACGCTCAGTTGTTGTTGTTTTACCGGCATCGATGTGAGCCATGATTCCGATATTACGAGTATTTTCTAAGGAGAACTCTCTTGCCATTGGGTCTTTCTCCTTCCTAGTATGAGTAATATTTTGTATTGGGTATAAATCCTACCAACGATAGTGAGCAAATGCTTTGTTAGCTTCTGCCATTTTGTGAGTGTCTTCACGTTTCTTAACAGATGCTCCAGTATTGTTAGCAGCATCTAGAATTTCGTTAGCTAAACGCTCTTCCATCGTCTTTTCTCCACGTAGACGAGAGTAGTTTACTAACCAGCGAAGACCAAGAGTTGTACGACGATCTGGACGCACCTCTACTGGTACTTGGTAGTTAGATCCGCCGACACGGCGTGCTTTTACTTCAAGTACAGGCATGATGTTTTTAAGCGCTTGATCGAAAACTTCCATTGGCTCTTTTCCAGCGCGCTCGCTAATAATATTAAATGCTGAGTAAAGAATTGCTTGAGATTTACCTCTCTTACCGTCAACCATCATTTTATTAATAAGTTTGCTAACAAGCTTTGAGTTGTAAATCGGATCCGGTAATACGTCTCTTTTTGCTATAGGACCTTTACGTGGCATATTAGTTCCTCCTTTCAAAAATTCTTTTCTTTATTTTATTGAAATTATTTTTTCGCTGCTTTTGGTCTCTTTTGACCGTATTTAGAACGACTTTGCATACGGTTAGCAACACCAGCTGTGTCTAATGCTCCACGAACGATATGGTAACGTACCCCCGGTAAGTCCTTTACACGTCCGCCACGGATTAGAACAACGCTGTGTTCTTGCAGGTTATGACCGATACCAGGAATATAAGCATTAACCTCGATCCCGTTAGATAAACGTACACGAGCATATTTACGTAATGCTGAGTTTGGTTTTTTCGGAGTCATTGTACCAACACGAGTACATACACCGCGTTTTTGTGGTGAAGAAACATTTGTTTGTGCTTTTTTGAAGCTGTTATAGCCTTTGTTTAGCGCAGGTGATTTTGACTTATCCTCTTTCGTTTGACGAGGCTTGCGCACTAATTGGTTAATTGTAGGCATTGAATTGTCCTCCCTTCACTATTTTGTTTAAGCCCACACATCCAGGTGGTTCATTTTGTTGCAAAAAACAAAGTCTTTGTAGATTCGTTCTACAAAAACAGTTTTTAATTGATAATCGCAACAGCTGCTGCACCAACATCAATTCCACATGCTTTTCCAAGCTTTTTCATGGAGTCTACATAGAGAACCGGAACATTTACTTCAGATGCTTTACTTGCCACATTTGCGATTACTTTCGGGTCTGCATCTTTGGCAATAATAACCTCTTTAGTTGTTCCTGTCTGCAGTGCTTTCACAGTTTGCCTAGTTCCTATTATTACTTCTTTTGCCTGCAATACTTTTTCATAAGACATAAGTGACATCCTCCAAAGTATCCAGTTAATAGGAGCACCTTTGCTATATTACCATCTTCATTTTTGGATGTCAACAAACAATCTTATATTTTTTTAAAAAATATGATGGTAATCCATTTAAAAAACGGTACTGGCCAAGCGATTTAGCCAGCACCGATCATCTGAATTTATTCTACAGGAACTGCATCCTCAGCCGCCTCTTCCTTTGTGTAAGGCTCAGCTCTGCGATAACGCTGCATTCCAGTTCCAGCTGGGACTAACTTACCAATGATAACATTTTCCTTTAATCCCAGTAGTTCATCACGTTTTCCTTTAATCGCCGCATCTGTAAGAACTCTAGTTGTTTCCTGGAATGATGCAGCAGATAGGAACGAATCTGTTTCAAGTGATGCTTTCGTGATACCTAGTAACACTGGACGTCCTGTTGCAGGAAGCTTACCAGCAAGAAGGGCTTTCTCATTAGCATCTGTAAACTGATGTATGTCAAGAAGTGTCCCTGGCAATACATCTGTTTCAGCTGCATCAATGACACGTACCTTACGAAGCATCTGGCGAACCATTACTTCGATGTGCTTGTCACCAATTTCAACCCCTTGCATACGATAAACCTTCTGTACTTCGCGTAATAAGTATTCTTGAACAGCCGTAACGTCCTTCACTCTGATTAATTCCTTCGGATCAATCGAACCTTCCGTTAATTCCTGTCCGCGTTCTACCTGGTCATTCACCGCTACTTTAAGTCGTGCTGTATATGGCGCTGAGTATGTGCGGGATTCTACTTCACCTTGGACAACAATCTCATGCTGACGGTCTCTGCCTTCATTAATCCCTACTACAATTCCTTCAATTTCGGAAATAACAGCTACCCCTTTAGGATTACGTGCTTCAAACAATTCTTGGATACGCGGCAAACCTTGTGTAATATCGTCTCCCGCAACTCCACCTGTATGGAATGTACGCATCGTTAACTGTGTTCCAGGCTCACCGATAGATTGAGCAGCGATAATACCTACTGCCTCACCAACTTCAACCTCTTGACCAGTTGCTAGATTGCGGCCATAGCATTTCTTACATACGCCGTGGCGCGTGTTACAAGTAAATGCTGAACGGATCCAAACTTGTTCTATGTTCGCTTCTGTAACCTCTTGAGCAAGATCTTCCGTAATTAGACCATTTTCAGGTACGATTACTTCTTTAGTTTCCGGATGTTTAATAGCCTTTCTCGCATGTCGGCCAATTAGACGTTCTTCCAAAGTTTCAATCACTTCAGTGCCATCTTTCAACGCACTAATTAGTAAGCCTCTATCCGTACCACAATCATCTTCACGAACAATGACATCTTGAGCAACGTCTACTAGACGACGTGTTAAATAACCTGAGTCCGCTGTTTTTAACGCTGTGTCGGCTAGACCTTTACGAGCACCGTGAGTAGAAATAAAGTATTCCAATACTGTTAAGCCTTCACGGAAACTTGATCTAATTGGTAACTCGATAATTCTACCGGCCGGGTTCGCCATCAGTCCGCGCATACCTGCTAACTGAGTAAAGTTAGATGCGTTACCACGGGCGCCGGAATCACTCATCATAAAGATAGGGTTTGATTTATCAAGTGACTTCATCAATTTCTCTTGAATGGTGTCTTTTGCAGCACTCCAAATGGAGATAACACGATCATAACGCTCATCTTCTGTTATGAGACCGCGTCTAAACTGCTTCATAACATTATCAACTTTTGTTTGTGCCTCTTGGATAATCAGTTCCTTCTCGCCAAGTACCACGATGTCAGAAACACCAACTGTAATACCTGCTTTTGTAGAGTGCTTAAATCCAAGATCCTTCATGCGGTCAAGCATTTTTGATGTTTCAGTAATTTTATAGCGTTTGAAAACTTCAGCAATAATATTACCAAGAATCTTCTTCTTAAACGGATCTACTAGCGGCATTTCACGAATAACCGAAAGTACTTCCTGACCTCTTTCTACAAAATATTTAGCTGGAGTTTCCTCCTCTAAATTTTGTCTAGTAGGCTCGTTTATATAAGGGAAGGATGCCGGCAAAATTTCATTGAAGATTAGCTTTCCTACTGTTGTAACAAGGAGCTTCTGATTTTGCTCCGGTGTAAATGTTGGATTTTTCAAGGATCCAGCATGAACTGCCACACGTGTATGCAGGTGGACATATCCATTCTGATACGCGAGCAACGCTTCATTTACATCCTTAAAAATCATCCCTTCTCCAACTGCGCCATCTCTTTCAAGAGTCAAGTAGTAGTTTCCTAATACCATGTCCTGAGAAGGAGTTACAACTGGTTTTCCATCTTTCGGATTCAAAATGTTTTGAGCTGCAAGCATTAACAGACGTGCTTCAGCTTGTGCTTCTGATGAAAGTGGAACGTGAACCGCCATTTGGTCACCATCGAAGTCAGCGTTATAGGCTGTACAAACGAGCGGATGAAGACGAATAGCACGGCCTTCAACTAATGTTGGTTCAAACGCTTGAATTCCTAATCTATGAAGAGTAGGGGCACGGTTCAGAAGAACTGGATGTTCTTTAATAACACTTTCTAAAACATCCCAAACCTCTGGCTGAACACGTTCAATTTTGCGTTTGGCCGATTTAATATTATGAGATAAGCCCTTTTCGACTAACTCTTTCATAACGAATGGCTTAAATAACTCTAATGCCATTTCTTTCGGAAGTCCGCACTGATACATCTTTAAGTTAGGTCCTACAACGATAACCGAACGGCCAGAGTAGTCAACACGTTTTCCTAATAGGTTTTGACGGAAGCGTCCCTGCTTACCTTTTAACATGTGAGATAGTGATTTTAATGGACGGTTACCAGGTCCTGTAACAGGTCTGCCACGGCGGCCATTATCAATTAAAGCATCTACGGCTTCTTGGAGCATACGCTTTTCGTTTTGAACAATGATACTAGGCGCACCAAGATCCAATAAACGTTTTAGACGATTATTTCTATTAATCACACGACGGTATAAATCATTTAGGTCAGATGTAGCGAAACGGCCGCCATCAAGCTGAACCATCGGACGAAGCTCCGGCGGGATAACAGGGAGTACATCAAGGATCATCCAAGATGGCTCATTGCCTGAACCACGGAAAGCTTCCAATACTTCTAAACGCTTAATAGCACGTGTTCTTCGCTGTCCTTGTGCGGTTCTTAGCTCATCTTTTAAAATGTCAACTTCTTTATTTAAATCAATATCTGAAAGAAGTTTTTTAATGGATTCAGCACCCATAGAAGCTTGAAACTTATTTCCGTATTTTTCACGATATGCCCGGTATTCCTTTTCCGAAAGCAATTGCTTTCTCTCGAGGGCCGTGTCACCTGCATCAGTCACTACGTAAGACGCAAAGTAAATGACTTCTTCCAAAGCACGCGGAGACATATCAAGAACAAGTCCCATTCTGCTTGGGATTCCTTTGAAATACCAGATGTGGGAAACAGGAGCAGCAAGCTCAATATGACCCATTCTTTCACGACGCACCTTTGCACGCGTAACCTCAACGCCGCATCGGTCACAAACTACACCTTTATAGCGTACACGTTTGTATTTTCCGCAATGACATTCCCAGTCCTTTGTTGGTCCGAAAATTCGTTCACAGAATAAACCGTCTTTTTCAGGTTTTAACGTACGATAGTTAATCGTTTCAGGCTTTTTTACCTCACCATGTGACCACGAACGGATCTTATCTGGTGAAGCAAGGCCGATTTTCATATACTCAAAATTGTTTACATCTATCAAGGGGCCTACCTCCCTTTTTATCTCCGGGCTATGCCCATTTTGCCCATAAAAAGCAATTGGGGTGCAATGATAATGTTCATCAGCCCCGCTTAAATATGCGAAGGCTGTGAACTAATATTAAATTTTATCCGTAACCTACTCTTTAGTAACAACTTCTTCAGCTTCTGAGTTTTGCGGTTCAGGAGCAATTGTGAAGGATTCAGCTTGCTGCATATCCTCCTCATCCTCCGTATCACGCATTTCAATTTCTTTCTCATCACCTGAAAGAATCTTAACATCCATACCTAGACTTTGAAGTTCTTTAATTAATACTTTAAATGACTCAGGTACTCCAGGCTCTGGAACGTTTTCGCCTTTGACGATGGCTTCATACGTTTTCACACGTCCTACAACATCATCCGATTTAACCGTTAAGATTTCCTGCAATGTATAAGCAGCGCCATACGCTTCAAGCGCCCATACTTCCATCTCTCCGAAACGCTGTCCGCCAAATTGAGCTTTACCGCCCAAAGGCTGCTGTGTAACAAGAGAGTATGGACCTGTCGAACGAGCATGAAGTTTATCATCAACCATGTGAGCAAGTTTAATCATATACATGACACCAACAGATACCCGGTTGTCAAAAGGCTCTCCTGAACGTCCATCATATAGGACTGTTTTCGCATCACGCGCCATTCCAGCCTCTTCAATAGTTGCCCAAACATCTTCTTCAGTTGCACCATCAAATACAGGAGAAGCAACGTGGATGCCCAAAGATCTGGCAGCCATACCAAGATGCAGCTCAAGCACCTGTCCAATGTTCATACGTGATGGTACCCCTAATGGGTTTAACATAATATCAACAGGTGTTCCGTCCGGCATATAAGGCATATCTTCTTCTGGTAAAATTCTAGAGATAACCCCTTTGTTACCATGTCGTCCGGCCATCTTATCCCCTTCGGAGATTTTACGCTTTTGAACAATGTAAACACGCACGAGTTGATTTACGCCTGGGGGCAACTCATCTCCATCTTCTCGATTAAAGACTTTAACATCCAGAACGATTCCGCCGCCGCCGTGTGGAACACGAAGGGAAGTATCACGGACTTCTCGAGCCTTTTCACCAAAGATAGCATGTAATAATCTTTCTTCCGCAGTAAGTTCTGTTACACCCTTAGGGGTTACCTTACCTACTAGCAAATCGCCATCCTTAACCTCAGCACCTGTACGAATAATTCCTCTTTCATCCAGATTGCGAAGAGCATCCTCCCCAACGTTTGGAATATCACGAGTAATTTCTTCAGGTCCGAGCTTCGTATCACGAGATTCTGATTCATACTCCTCAATATGGATAGAGGTGTAAACATCATCTTTCACGAGACGCTCACTCATAATGATGGCATCCTCATAGTTATATCCATCCCATGTCATGAAGGCAACTAGGACATTACGCCCAAGTGCTAATTCCCCAAGCTCCATGGAAGGACCGTCGGCTAAGATTTCACCCTTCGTAACACGGTTGCCAACAGCAACGATTGGACGCTGGTTGTAGCAAGTTCCTTGGTTGGAACGGATGAATTTCAGCATTCTATATTTATCAAGATCGCCTTTTACTTCTTGGCCATCTACATTAACAATTCTGCGAACCCATACTTCGCGGGCTTCAACATGTTCAACGATTCCTTCGTGCTTACAAATGACCGCAGCACCGGAGTCTTTTCCAGATACATATTCCATACCTGTTCCAACTCTTGGAGCTTCTGGCTGCATCAAAGGTACAGCTTGACGTTGCATGTTTGCACCCATTAGTGCACGGTTGGAGTCATCATTTTCTAAGAACGGAATACACGCTGTAGCAGCAGATACAACCTGCTTTGGTGATACATCCATGTAGTCGGCACGATCACGAGGGACAACTGTGTTTTCACCTTTGAAACGTGCTACAACTTCCTCTTCAAGGAAGGAACCGTCATCAGCAAGAAGCACATTGGCCTGGGCTACTACATAGTTATCTTCTTCATCAGCCGTTAAATAATCAATACGGTCTGTTACTTTGCCTGTTTCAGGGTCAACACGACGATAAGGCGTTTCAATAAAGCCGAATCTGTTCACCTTTGCAAATGATGATAATGAGTTAATCAATCCAATATTCGGTCCCTCAGGAGTCTCAATCGGACACATACGGCCATAGTGGGAATAGTGAACGTCACGCACTTCAAAGCCGGCGCGTTCACGAGTTAATCCACCTGGTCCAAGCGCAGATAAACGGCGTTTATGCGTTAATTCTGCAAGCGGATTTGTCTGATCCATGAATTGAGATAACTGTGAGCTTCCGAAGAACTCTTTAATAGATGCAATGACAGGGCGAATATTAATTAATTGCTGCGGAGTGATCGTGTTTGTATCTTGAATGGACATTCTTTCACGAACCACACGTTCCATTCTGGAAAGACCAATACGGAACTGGTTTTGTAAAAGCTCACCAACAGAACGCAAACGTCGATTTCCAAGATGATCAATGTCATCTGTATCCCCTACAGAATGCAATAGGTTAAAGAAGTAGCTGATAGAAGCAATGATATCTGAAGGTGATATATTCTTTACTGCCTCTTCAACATACGCGTTCCCAATTACATTAATAACCTTTTCGCCATCTTCGTTAGGTGCATAAATTTTAATAGACTGAAGCGTGATATCCTCATCAAGTACACCACCAACAAGGCTAACTGTCTTGAAACCAATATCTTTTTCAAGGTTTGGCAGAATGCGGTCAAGTGTACGCCTATCAAGAGTTACACCTTTTTCAGCAATAATTTCGCCTGTTTCCGGATCAACTAGCGTTTCAGCTAATTTTTGCCCGAACAATCTATTTTTTATATGAAGCTTTTTATTAATCTTGTATCTTCCTACGTTTGCTAAATCATAACGCTTAGGGTCGAAAAACCTTGAAACTAATAAACTTTTCGCATTATCTACAGTTGGAGGTTCGCCAGGACGAAGGCGTTCGTAAATTTCTAATAACGCCTTATCTGTACCTTCTGTATTGTCTTTCTCTAGCGTGTTGCGAATGTATTCATTGTCTCCAATCAAATCGATGATTTCTTGATCAGAACCGAACCCAAGGGCACGCAAAAGAACCGTAACGGGCAGTTTCCGAGTACGATCTATTCTAACGTACACGACATCCTTGGCATCTGTTTCATACTCAAGCCAAGCGCCGCGGTTCGGGATGACAGTTGCCGTAAAGCCTTTCTTCCCGTTTTTATCTAATTTTCCACTATAATATACACTCGGTGAACGAACAAGCTGAGATACGATTACACGTTCAGCTCCATTGATCACAAATGTACCTGTTTCCGTCATAAGCGGGAAGTCACCCATAAAAACATCCTGGTCTTTAACTTCGCCTGTTTCTTTGTTTACAAGACGTACCTTTACACGTAACGGTGCAGAGTATGTAACATCTCGTTCTTTCGATTCCTCAACGGAATACTTTGGATCGCCAAGGCTGTAATCAATAAATTCAAGCGATAAATTACCAGTAAAGTCTTCAATCGGCGAAATGTCCTGGAACATTTCACGTAAACCCTCATCAAGAAACCATTGATAAGAAGAGGTTTGGATTTCGATTAGATTTGGTAATTCTAAAACTTCACTGATTCGCGCGTAACTCCTACGTTGGCGGTGTCGTCCATACTGAACAAGTTGACCTATCAACTGATTCACCCCTCAAATCAAGCTTAATGGCAATAATATTCTCAAATAGAACAACTGTCCTATCTTAAGACAAAGGATATGTTAAATAATATCGTTGACCTGTAAAAAGCCATTTCCAACATGTTCTCGAATGTTTTCGTCTCGAATAAAACTCGTTAACATGCACATAAATAACCAAATCAACAACCATCATTAATTCACCCATGACAAAAAGAAAAAAGGGTTTTTAGTTCAAAAAACCACATTTTCACATAACGACAATATTTTATTATCTTTCCCATTAAAAACCAAAATTATACAACTTTTGTGTATTTTAGTAAATAATCGGAACGTATTATGTTGGCATTATATAATGCTAACATACGCAAAAAGTCAAGTCAATCTTTTTTTGCCCGCAAAATATAATAGCCTTTTTTCTTTTCTACCGTTTCTATTTCACTAAAAAACTCTGATAGCTTTTCAATAGCTGACGGGGCTCCCTGCTTTTTTTGTATCACTACCCAGAGATCTCCGCCTTTCTGTAATTTATGATAGCTTTGCTCAAAAATATCATGAACAACTTTTTTGCCCGCCCGAATTGGAGGATTCGTTAATACCGCCGCAAACTTGTCAGCCTTAACATTTTCAAGGCGATCACTTTCATAAATACATACATTTTTAATTTGATTTAACTCCGCATTTTCACGAGCGAGTGCTAACGCCCTTGAATTAACATCCACCATATGGACAAGGCGGTCCTCCATAAGCTTCGCTGCTGAAAGTCCAATCGGTCCATATCCACAGCCAACATCAAGGATGTTCCCTTCAATACCTGGCTGTTCGAACATTTCGATTAGCAGCCTGGATCCAAAATCAACTTCGCTTTTTGAGAAAACTCCATTATCCGTCTTAAAACGAAATGAATGCTCCTTTAAAGTAAAGCTCCAATATTTAGGATTACTTTCTGTACTTTGTGTTTTGGAATAGTAATGTTCTGACACGATATCGTCACCTCCAACGGGGATTTGGCTGTAGAAATAATGAGAGGTTAAAAAAAGCCCGCTATACAGCGAGCTTTTCTTTTTCTATATTACTTAACTTCAACGCCAGCTCCAACTTCTTCAAGTTTAGCTTTGATTTCTTCAGCTTCTTCTTTAGAAGCGCCTTCTTTGATTGCTTTTGGAGTGTTGTCAACAAGTTCTTTTGCTTCTTTAAGTCCAAGACCTGTGATTTCACGAACAACTTTGATAACTTTGATTTTTTGATCGCCTGCAGAAGCAAGGATTACATCAAAATCAGTTTTTTCTTCCTCAGCAGCACCAGCAGCACCACCCATAACAGCTACAGGAGCTGCAGCAGTTACACCAAATTCTTCTTCAATAGCTTTTACTAAGTCGTTTAATTCTAAAACAGTCATAGATTTTACTGCTTCAATGATTTGTTCTTTAGTCATGATAATGTTTCCTCCTTATATTTGGTTTAAACCGATGTGTTTATCGTTAAAAAATTCAACTTACGCGCCTTGTTCTTCTTTTTGGTCTGCAACAGCTTTTGCAGCAAGAGCAAGATTGCGGATAGGTGCTTGAAGCACGCTGAGTAGCATAGATAGTAAGCCTTCGCGAGATGGTAGTTCTGCAAGAGCCTTAATTTCTTCTGCTGATGCAACGTTTCCTTCAATTACACCTGCTTTAATTTCAAGTGCTTCATTCTTTTTAGCGAAGTCATTGATGATTTTTGCTGGAGCAATTACATCTTCAGTACTGAATGCAACCGCATTAGGACCAGTTAATACTTCGTTTAAAGCAGCTAGTTCGGCAACTTCTGCAGCACGGCGTGTTAAAGTATTTTTGTATACTTTGAATTCAACACCAGCTTCACGAAGCTGTTTACGAAGTTCAGTTACTTGAGCAACAGATAGACCGCGGTAGTCAACAACAACTGTTGATACACTAGCCTTTAGTTTGTCAGCAATTTCTTCGACAGTTTGTTTCTTTTGTTCGATAGCACTGCTCATCTTTACACCTCCTGTAGAAATTTCTGCACTTATACCGTTCAATAAAAAACCTCCACATCAAGCAGACATGGAGGGAGTATACAATAGGCAAAACAATAATCTATCGTATGACCTCGGCAGGATATTAAGCAAGAAGCACCTGCTGTCTACGGTACAAATGGTATTATATTTAACAACAAAATACATATTACTAAATGTAATTTTGTTTGTCAATCTTGTAAGTTAATTTCCAATAATTACTTAACTGTAACAGTTGAAGGATCTACTTTAACGCCAGGTCCCATAGTTGAAGTAACAGATACGTTCTTCATGTAAGTACCTTTTGCAGCAGATGGTTTAACTTTAAGCATTGTTTCGAAAATTGTGTTGAAGTTTTCGATAAGCTTTTCGTTTTCGAAAGAAACTTTACCGATAGGAACATGGATGTTACCAGCTTTATCAGTGCGGTATTCTACTTTACCTGCTTTAATTTCGTTAACAGCTTTTTCCACATCAAATGTAACTGTACCAGTTTTAGGGTTTGGCATTAAGCCTTTTGGTCCTAACACACGACCAAGCTTACCAACTTCACCCATCATGTCAGGTGTCGCAACGATTACATCGAAATCAAACCAGCCTTGGCTGATTTTGTTGATGTACTCTGCATCGCCTACATAATCTGCTCCAGCAGCTTCTGCTTCCTTCGCTTTTTCACCCTTTGCGAATACTAAAACGCGTTGAGTTTTACCAGTACCGTTTGGAAGCACAACCGCTCCACGAATATTCTGGTCAGCTTTCTTAGGGTCAATTCCTAAGCGGAAAGCAACTTCTACAGTCGCATCAAACTTAGTAAAGTTTGTTTTCTTTGCAAGATCAATCGCTTCTTCGATTGGATAAGCCTTCATACGGTCTACAAGCTTAGAAGCTTCTAAAAACTTTTTGCCTTTTTTAGCCATTGTATTTTCCTCCTAGATTGTGGTTTTAGCGGAATAACCTCCCACTTTGAAAAGCGCAGGCGCCTTTAGCAGCGCCAGAGCTAGACATCAGAAAAGCACAAAGCCTTAGACAGAACAAAGGTTGCGTGTGAAACCAAGCTCAGCAACGCAACCCCATTGAACAGCCTAAAACTCTAAGCATGGATTAGTCTTCGATAACGATACCCATGCTGCGTGCAGTACCTTCAACCATAAGCATTGCAGCTTCTACGCTAGCAGCGTTTAGGTCAGGCATTTTTGTTTCAGCAATCTCGCGTACCTTGTCACGCTTGACTGTTGCTACTTTATTACGGTTTGGTTCACCAGAACCAGACTGAATTCCAGCTGCTACTTTTAGAAGAACGGCAGCAGGAGGAGTTTTCGTAATAAATGTAAATGAACGGTCTTCAAAAACCGTAATTTCAACAGGAATGATTAGGCCAGCTTGTTCAGCTGTACGTGCGTTAAATTCTTTACAGAATCCCATGATATTAACACCCGCTTGACCTAGTGCAGGTCCTACTGGCGGTGCAGGGTTTGCTTTACCTGCTGGAATTTGTAATTTTACAAGTTTGATTACTTTTTTAGCCACGAGACACACCTCCTTAAAGTCCGTGATGTGGTAAATGGGGCCTTAGTGACTGTTAGGGTCCCCTCCCACTCAACTTATAGTCTTTATATCAAGATAAAGAACATAACAATAGTCCGGTCTCTAAACCTGAGACATACTGACCTTTGAAATATTATCACTTTTCAAAGCTAATTTCAAGTTTTTTTCAAATTATAGTTTCTCTATTTGAGAAAAATCCAACTCAACCGGCGTGTCACGGCCAAACATATTAACAAGGACTTTAATTTTCGCTTTGTCTCTGTCAATATCTTCAATCGATCCTGTAAAGTTGGCGAATGGTCCCTCTTTCACTTGAACCATTTCTCCGATTTCAAAGTTAATTTCTACTCGTCTTTCTTCAACACCCATACGCTTCAAGATTACATTAACTTCTTCAGGCAATAGCGGTGTCGGTTTAGAGCCGTGACCTGCTGATCCGACAAAGCCCGTAACGCCTGGTGTATTCCGAACTACGTACCATGAATCATCTGTCATCACAATTTCTACAAGTACATAGCCTGGAAAAACTTTACGCTTTACTACTTTCTTTTTGCCGTTTTTGAAATCAGTTTCTTCTTCTTCCGGAACGATAACCCGGAAGATTTTATCTTGCATTCCCATAGATTCTACGCGTTTCTCCAGGTTTGCCTTTACTTTATTTTCGTAACCGGAATACGTATGAACAACATACCAATTCTTTTCCATTCAAGGGGACTAAATCGTCCTTCCCTCCCTGTATCATTAAATAGGTTTGACTATTTTCGTAAAAAACTGCCTATATAAAACATTTTTTAACCAAATAAAAAACCCGTTACCGGGCTTTGCAAATGTTTCCTGTGCTATTCACCATTATACCATGGATATACAGGGGTTATTCAAGAATTAATCGAATCAATTCAGAAATACCTAAGTCAACCACTGCGAAGAACACTGCAAAAAACGCAACAGTTGCTAGGACTGTTACAGTATAGCCAGTCAGTTCTTTGCGCTTTGGCCAACTGACCTTTTTCATTTCACGTCCAATATCACGGAAAAAATTCAAGATGCGCTGCATATTGTAACCCCCAACTTACTTATAATCTAAGTAAATTTCATAATGAATTTAAACAATCGAAAAATCAAATTACGATTATTCTAGTGAATAAGAAGTTTATGAAATTTAGAAAAATACATATATAAAATTCGACAATAATTACTTACTTTGTTTCTCTATGAATGGTATGATTGCTGCATGTTTTACAATACTTCTTAAGCTCTAGGCGCTCGGAGTCTTTATTATTCATTGTTGAATAATTTCTGGATCCGCACTCTTTGCATGCTAGTACTACTTTTTTTCTCATCATTCCACCTACTAAAATACATTTACGTCCTTAAAACTTTATCACGGACCATAAACGATGTCAATAACAGGGAAAGTGGAGATTGAGTGATCTGCTTGTTCCCATCCGCTCTATAAAGTAATTTCTCGGACCTCCAAATACCGCTCAAGCTTTCGTTTCACCCTTTGCAGAGCGTTGTCTATTGATTTCACATGACGGTTTAATTCTTCCGAAATTTCTTGATAAGATTGTCCATCCAAATAAAGGGAAAGTACTTTTCTTTCAAGATCACTAAGCAGCTCGGACATTTTGACCTCAATATGATCAAACTCTTCCTGATTAATGATTAATTCCTCAGGATCCATTACCTTTGCACCAGAAATAACATCCATTAACGTTCGATCTGATTCTTCATCATAAATCGGCTTGTCCAATGACACGTATGAGTTCAGCGGAATGTGCTTCTGCCTTGTAGCGGTTTTGATGGCTGTGATAATTTGTCTAGTAATGCACAGCTCTGCAAACGCTTTAAACGAAGATAGCTTGTCCTCTTTAAAATCACGAATAGCCTTGTATAAGCCAATCATTCCTTCTTGAACAATATCTTCCTTATCTGCACCAATTAAAAAATATGATCTTGCTTTGGCACGTACAAAATTGCGATACTTATGAATTAAATAATCTAACGCTTCACTCTCGCCTTTATGCACTAAATCAATCAATTCTTCATCTTCAAGCTGCATATACCCTAAATTATTCTCATCGATTGTTTTCAAGTCAGTATCCACTAAGATCCCCCCGACCGCACCAAGCATAGATAGAAATATTATACAGTAAGAATTTTTCCAGCGTCAACCACTCATTGGTCTCCTCTGCGCCACTTTTCAAAAATTTCTGCCATTTCCTTGCTAAGCGGGATTTTCGAAAATGGCTGCTTTTCCTGAATCTTCTTTACCCTTTTTTCTATTTTACTTTCAATCGAATTCATTTCATTTAATAATTCTCTTGAGGACTTTCGCAGCGCACCCTGTCCAAAAATTGCCCATTGCTCTGTATAGTCGGAGGTTGCAACATGAACTTGGGTTTTAATATTGTTTAGGCTGATGGCAAGTTTCTCAATTCTTTCATCAGCCGTCTCATTTGTCCGTGTAAAAATAACTTCCACTTTTGAATCCTTATATTTCTTCTCGGTACCCTTCACATAATGAGCGTCAAATACGACTATGACCCTATATCCAGAATACCCCTGATACTCTGCCATTTTTTCAATTAACCGGTCTCTGGCAGCTGCTAAATCCTTTTTCTTTAGCTCTCTTAGCTCTGGCCAGGCACCAATTACGTTATACCCGTCAACAAGTAGGATGTCCATTTCTATCCCTCAAGAGGATGTCGCTTCCTGTAGACCTCATACATTAAAAGAGCTGCTGCAACAGATGCATTCAGAGAAGTCACATGGCCTGCCATCGGTAAATGGATTAAGAAATCACATTTATCCCGGATTAATCGTCCCATACCTTTTCCTTCACTTCCAATGACAAGACCAAGCGGCAATGTTCCGTCAAAACGGCGGTAATCTTCACTTCCCTTGGCATCTGTCCCGGCAATCCAAACGCCTTTTTCTTTAAGTTCATCGATTGTTCTAGCCATATTTGTCACACGGACAACAGGGATATGCTCAATCGCGCCAGTCGATGCCTTAGCAACTGTCGCCGTTAAACCTACCGCTCTCCGCTTCGGAATAATAATTCCATGTGCACCTACTGCATCAGCTGTTCTCATGATCGACCCTAGATTATGAGGGTCTTCTATTTCATCTAATAATAAGAAAAAGGGGGCCTCGTTTCTTTTTTCGGCTGCTTGGAAAAGATCATCTATTTCCGCATATTGGTAGGCTGCAACCTGTGCAACAACCCCTTGATGATTCCCTTCCGCCATCTGATCTAATTTCTTCTTCGGGACAAATTGAACAAATACATTTGATGCTTTGGCAAGCCCAATTACCTGCTGCATTTGTCCTCCTTGTGACCCCTCTGCTATGAAAATTTTATTAATATCCCGTCCTGATTTAAGTGCTTCCATTACAGGGTTTTTTCCCATAATAAAATCTTGGCTCATTTAGAATTTCCTCCTTTCCTTTCTTCTACTATTCGAAAAGCAGACAAGATCACTTCCTCCTGCCGCTCCTCTTTACCTGATAAATGTAAATAGCCAATTAACGCTTCAAATGCCGTGCTATATCGGTAGGTTTGAACATCTGTATTTTTCGGGACAGAACCGGACTTTGCATTTCTTCCTCTTTTCACAACGGCAATTTCCTCTTCTGTCAGAAAGTCTGAATCCAGCATCTGGTGAATAATGACCGATTGAGCTTTAGCAGACACATAATGAGTGGCCTCTCTATGCAGCTGATTTGGCCTAACCTGCCCATGCTGGATAAGATGTCTTCTGACATAGATTTCAAAAACAGCATCGCCCATATAAGCAAGGGCGAGGCTGTTTAGCTGTTTCTCATCAATTTTATGATCGTATTGAAGCATTCTTTAGCCTCTTTTCCATCTAATGCCTTGAGGTGTATCTTCAAGAATGATGTTCATGTCTTTTAGCTGATCACGGATTTGGTCGGCTAATTGGAAGTTTCGATCCTTACGTGCTTGAATACGCTCCTGGATTAAACGCTCAATCTCTTCATCGAGCAAATCCTCTTTCGGGAAATCTAAAGTGAGCCCAAGCACTTGGAAAAGATCCTCAAATTCCTTAGTAAATGCCTTAATCACTTGTAGGGAGGTATTTTTCTCCATTAAATAATAATTCGCTAATTTGGAAAGCTCAAAGAGAACAGAAATGGCATTTGCTGTATTAAAATCATCGTCCATTGCCTTGATAAATTCTTCGTGCTGTGCTGCAATTTTATCTAGCCATTCTTGATTGTTTTCAGTTAGGTCTGCACTTGTTTCTTGGCGATGCTTCAAGTTTTGGTAGGATGTTTTAATTCTTTCTATACCCGCACGCGTATTTTCTAGTAATTCTTCACTATAGTTAATTGGGTTGCGATAATGAACGGACAGCATGAAGAATCGAAGCACCTGCGGATCATGATTCTTAATAATGTCATGGACAAGAACAAAGTTACCAAGTGATTTTGACATTTTTTCATTATCGATATTAATATAGCCGTTATGCATCCAATAACGCGCAAATGTTTTTCCGCTTACTGCTTCCGATTGGGCGATTTCATTTTCATGGTGAGGGAAGGCTAAATCCTGTCCGCCCGCATGAATATCAATTGTTTCGCCTAAATATTTTTTCGCCATCGCGGAGCACTCTATGTGCCAGCCAGGGCGACCTTTTCCCCATGGGCTATCCCAATAAATTTCTCCTTCTTTTGCTGCCTTCCAAAGGGCAAAATCAAGAGCGTCTTCCTTCTTTTCTCCTACAGCAATGCGGGCGCCTGACCGAAGCTCATCAATGGATTGGTGAGAAAGCTTTCCATACTCCTTAAATTTGCGGGTATGGTAGTAGACATCCCCTTCAGATTCATAGGCATATCCCTTTTCAATTAATGCTTCAATGAATTCAATAATAATGTCCATGCTCTCAGTCACTCTCGGGTGGGCGTCAGCACGTTTGCAGCCAAGCGCCGAAACATCTGAAAAATAGGCATCGATAAAGCGCTCTGCAATGACGGGAACTTCTTCTCCCAATTCATTCGCCGCACGGATTAATTTATCATCAACATCTGTGAAATTAGAGATGTACTTGATATCATAACCTCTATACTCAAAATATCTTCTAACCGTATCAAAAACAATTGGCGGTCTTGCATTTCCTATATGAATATAATTATAAACAGTTGGACCGCACACATACATTTTTACCTTCCCTTTCTCTAAAGGGATAAACGGCTCTTTCTGTCTTGTTAGTGTATTATAAATTTGAATGGCCATTAACTAGGCTCCTTTCTTTCTTAAGGTCCTCTAATTCATTGCTCAGTTGGGCAATTTCTTTTTCCAATTCTTTAAATCGATCTGCAATAGGATCAGGAAGGTCGCTGTGATTTAAATCTTTTTTAATACGAACACCATCCTGGATTTTTACTTTACCTGGTATTCCTACTACTGTCGAATTAGGAGGCACTTCATGTAAAACGACAGATCCCGCTCCAACCTTCGAATTTTCCCCGATCGTAATGGATCCAAGCACCTTTGCTCCTGTAGCAATCAAGGCATTATCCTTAATAGTAGGATGCCGCTTTCCTTTCTCTTTCCCGGTTCCTCCTAATGTTACCCCTTGGAAAATGGTTACATTATCACCAATTTCGCAAGTCTCCCCAATGACTACCCCCATCCCATGGTCAATGAAAAGTTTTCTTCCGATTTTCGCACCTGGATGAATTTCAATTCCTGTGAAAAAGCGGCTGATTTGTGAGATGACTCTTGCAAGAAAATAGAGTTTTCTTTTAAAAAGCGCGTGTGCTAATCGATGTGCCCATATGGCATGCAGGCCTGAATAAGTTAAGATTACCTCTAAATAACTTCTTGCAGCCGGATCCTGTTCAAATATAACTTCGATATCTTCCTTTAGCCTATTAAACACGTTTGTCCCCTCCCTAATCTTCATTCGATAATTTATTTATAAAAAAGATTTTTTCGAATAGTATTTTCCGGGAAATTTTTTATTTCCACAGGTTAAAAAAGAGTGTGTACATGGTGCTTTTTTCAGTGAGGATAAGCTTTCATATCGAAGACTTTTAATAATACCCCCCTCCAAAATTGTTATATCGTTTTTGTATTTTGGGTATAAAAAAAACGCCTCCGTCAATTACGACAGAGACGCTTTATGCGCGGTTCCACTCTGTTTAGACATCGAAATGTCTCAACTTTTACTTGTTAACGGATTAGTTCCGCTCACTTCTATTAGGAAAATTTCATACTGCTAAGATATGAAAAATCCGTTCGAAATGAGGCTCAGAGGGGCACTTCAGATCAATGAGAGGCTTAAACCACTTTCAGCCGGTGATGGTTCTCTCTAAAAAGCATCATATTCTTACTTTTCCTCTTCAACACTTTTCATTTATTGAGTTACTTATTACTATATTACATTTTGGGCAATATGTTAATCTAAAATACTCATTAATCGCATTTTTACTTTTTCTTTCCCGAAAAGCTCAATTGCCTGCGGGAGATCCGGCCCATGAGTCTGGCCTGTTATCGCAACGCGGATAGGCATAAAGAGCTTCTTGCCTTTATGGCCAGTAGATTTTTGCACAGCCTTCATCGCAGCCTTAATTTCATCGGCCTTGAATTCACTTATGCCTTCAATTTCCTGTAGAAAAGCAGTTAGAACCTCTGGAACCTGTTCCTCTTCGATAACAGCCTTCGCTTCATCATCCATAACTGTTTTATCACTAAAGAAAATCTCTGACATCTCTACAATTTCAGCGCCGTAGCTCATTTTTTCCTGATATAAGGAAATGAGGCTGCGCACCCATTGTGTTTCCTCTTCAGTCAAGTTCTCACTAATTCGGCCCGCTTTTACAAGATGTGGCTGAGAAATGGCGACAAGACGATCAATATCAATCGTTTTCATATATTGATTGTTCATCCATGTCAGCTTTTGTTTATCGAAAAGAGCAGGTGATTTAGATAAGCGGCTAGCATCAAAAATATTAATGAACTCCTCCTTAGAGAAAATTTCTTCCTCGCCAGATGGAGACCATCCTAATAGGGCAATAAAGTTAAATAGGGCTTCAGGCAAATAGCCTAGCTCCTCGTATTGCTCGATAAACTGGATAATGGACTCATCACGCTTACTTAATTTTTTGCGGCTCTCATTGACAATTAATGTCATATGTCCAAAAACCGGAGCTTCCCAGCCGAGAGCATCATAAATCATCAATTGCTTAGGTGTATTGGAGATGTGATCATCCCCTCTTAATACATGGGAAATCTGCATTAAATGATCATCAACCGTTACGGCAAAATTATAGGTAGGTGTGCCATCTTTTTTGACGATAACATGATCACCAATTCCATCTGATTCAAAGGATACATTTCCTTTAACCATATCATCGAAAGCATATACTTTACCTTGTGGAACTAAGAAGCGAACGCTCGGCTGTCTTCCTTCTGCTTCAAGCTTTGTACGCTCCTCTGGAGACAAATGACGGCATTTGCCGGAGTAAGCTGGCGTTTCTCCTTTAGCCGTTTGCGCTTCTCTTTCAGCCTCTAACTCTTCTTCCGTACAATAGCATTTATAGGCAGAACCATTTTCAAGAAGTTCATGATAATACTTTTCATAAATATCATTTCTCTCAGATTGGCGATAAGGGCCAAAGCCGCCATCCTTATCCACGCTTTCATCCCAATCAATCCCGAGCCATGTTAAGTACTTTAACTGACTTTCTTCTCCGCCTTCAATATTACGTTTCTTGTCAGTATCTTCAATACGGATGATAAATTTCCCGCCTTTGCTTCTAGCAAATAAATAATTGAATAAAGCTGTACGGGCATTACCGATATGTAAATGTCCAGTTGGACTAGGGGCATAACGTACACGAATATCGTTTGACATATTACTTATGTCCTCCTCTAAAAATCTACTTTTTTATTGATTTATTTTATCATTTCTTTTTCTGCAATAAAACAGCAACTTGTGAAGCAATTCCCTCGCCTCTGCCGACAAATCCTAGCTTCTCAGTTGTCGTAGCCTTTACGTTAATGTTTTCAACAGAGGTTTCTAGTAATTGGGCTATTCTCTCCCTAATTTGGCCAATATATGGAGCCATTTTTGGTCTTTGAGCAATGATGGTACAATCTGCATTGACAAGCTCATACCCTTTTTCCTTAACTAAATTCCACACATGTTCTAATAATTTTGCTGAATCTGCATCTTTGAACTCAGGATCGGTATCGGGAAAATGCCTTCCGATGTCTCCTTCACCGATTGCCCCTAGACAAGCATCAGCCACTGTATGTAATAGTACATCCGCATCAGAATGACCTAATAAACCTTTTTCATATGGAATTTCAATTCCGCCTAGTATAAGCGGGCGCCCTTCCGTTAATTGATGCACATCAAAGCCTTGTCCAATTCGAAACATCTTATTGTCTCCTCTTTTATAAAAATAGTTATGGTTGATTGCCCATTCGTTTCCGAATAATGGCCTCTGCAAAATATAAATCCTCTGGCGTTGTCAGCTTAATATTGTCATAATTTCCTTCAACAATCATAACATCCTGCCCAGTCCGCTCCACCAAACTTGCATCATCGGTTCCGAGAAAATGATCTGCTTCAGCCTTCTGGTAAGCATTCATTAAAATAGAAAAACGAAAAGCCTGTGGGGTTTGGACAGCCCACAAGCTGGTTCTTTCTACCGTTTCAGTCACAATATTTCCGGCAGCCTTTTTTACTGTATCCTTTACAGGGACCGCTAGTATCGCGGCCCCATTTTTCTCTGCAGCTATTACTAACGAGTCGAGAAGTTTTTTATCAATAAATGGTCTTGCTGCATCGTGAACAAGAACGATTCCCTCTTGCTTCACACATTTTAAGGCATTATAAATACTATGCTGCCTTTCCTTTCCGCCAGGAGCTAAAGCTATCACCTTTGAAATGCCATATTCCTTAAGGAGCGCCTTCATTTCATTCTCATCCTGGGGATTGATGGCAAGATAAATGCCCTCGCAATTCTCATCTAGCTCAAAAACTCTTAATGTATGAATAAAAATCGGCTGTTGATCTATTTCTAATAAAACTTTATTCCTGCCCGCTCCCATTCTTTTTCCCTGGCCTGCAGCAGGAATGATGACTTGATAAGCCATTTCAAACAAACCCCAATCCCTTATAATGCTTTTTCCAATAGCTTTGGTTTCGCGAATATCATTCGTCCAGCTGAGGTTTGCAGAACACTCGTGACAAGGACATCAATATGCTTTCCGATGTAATCCCGGCCATCCTCGACCACAATCATTGTGCCATCATCCAGATAAGCAATTCCTTGATTTTGTTCCTTTCCATCTTTAATGACCTGTACCTTCATTTCTTCTCCAGGAAGAACAACCGGTTTAACAGCATTGGCTAGATCATTAATATTTAAGACAGAAACCCCTTGGAATTCGCAAACTTTATTTAGGTTAAAATCATTTGTAACAACGATTCCATTTGTTACTTTCGCAAGCTTCACTAGCTTGCTATCTACTTCCTGAATTTCTTCAAAGTCACCTTCATAAATCTCTACTTTAATCGCAAGCTCTTTCTGAATTCGGTTTAGAATGTCAAGACCTCTTCGTCCTCTATTCCGCTTTAAAACATCTGATGAGTCAGCAATATGCTGTAATTCTTCCAGAACAAACTGCGGGATGACAATGGTTCCTTCTAGAAATCCAGTTTGGCAAATATCGGCGATTCTGCCATCAATAATGACACTTGTATCCAATAATTTCAACACATTTTTCGGTGGTGCTTCAGTTTCTTCTTCTATATTCTTCTTCTTTCTGTTTGAAAATAAGGTTAGAAGCTCATCACGCTTTTTAAAGCCCACCTGAAAACCTAAATAGCCAAATATAAGGGTTAACACAATAGGAGCAACAGTATTTAAGACAGGCACTTCAATAGTTGTTAAAGCATACCCAATTAAAAAGGCGATGATTAATCCAAAAACTAAGCCAACGCTTCCAAAGATAATATCGGTTATGGGTGCTTTTACAAGCGACTCTTCCACCCATTTAACAACATTTACAACATGATCAACCGCCCAAAAAGAAATAAGATAAAAAATAATGGCACCTAACAAGGCGGATACATATGGATTATTTAAAAGAGCAATGTCATCCAGGGATATTAATATTAATAGTTCGGGAATGAGAAATATCCCCAGCGTAATCCCGATTATCAGAAAGCATGCTTGAACAATACGTTTTAACATACCTTCACCTCCTTTTATTCATTATAAACAGATTTTTAAAATTGAAACCTTGGAGCAGAAAAAATTATATTAAAATATAGATGATGAAAAAAAAGAATCTATTACAAACTAGGGTAGCACCATTGGTAATCAAGTGTCAAATAATACAAATAACCGATCATTTTATCATAACGGCATATATAGTTCAATGGTCACTTAAAGCTGCCGATCTGCTAAAAGCTGTTTTTTTATCAATTTTAGGCCTTCTTTTATTTTTTTAGCCCTTACTTCCCCAATTCCTTCAACTTCATCTAATTCCTCTACTGACGCAGAAACAATAGTTGGGAGATCCATAAACCGAAGAATTAAATTTTCAATAATAATAGGAGGCAATCTTGGGATTTTTGATAACATCCGATAGCCACGGGGACACCTAAACTCTTCCGTATGGACATAGCCGTTATATCCTAATAGCTTTAAAATAACTGAATCCTCCAGCATTTTCCCGACCGACAACTCTTGTAATTTATCAAACATTTCATTAGGGTGAGTGTCTTTTGAATGAGCATAATCCCTAATAATTAAATCTATTTCTCTCTCAATACCGTCTAAAAGCTCGTTCATTTGTAAGCGAATCAGTCTTCCTTCTATCCCAAGCTCGTTTAAATAAGTTAGTAATTCATTTTTTATCCTTAGGACCATTTCAATGCTGTGAAACACGCTTAATATATCGCTGTAAGTCACAATTTCCTCAAATTCCAGCACACTTAAATTAGAAATATCCTCTTCTAAGACAATCTTGTATTTTTCAAGTGTTTGTAAGGCTACATTTGCCTTAGTCAAAATAACCCCAATATCCCTAAGTGCGTAGCGAAAATGGCCCTTATAAAGGGTGATGACATTCCGCCTTTGTGAAATAGCTATAACAAGCTCTCCTGTCTGCTTTGCAACTCTTTCTGCTGTTCTGTGGCGCATGCCTGTCTCCGATGACGGAATAGTTGGATCTGGTGCTAATTGGGCATTTGCAATCAAAATTTTATTCCCTTCTTGATTTAATACGATCGCTCCATCCATTTTAGCCAACTCGTACAAATAGCTTGGTGAGAAAGAAGCATTTATTTGAAAGCCCCCATCAACGATATGTGTGATTTTGTCCTTACTTCCTTAAACAATTAAGCCTCCTGTATTTGCTCTTAGCACATTATCGATTCCTTCCCGAATCGGCGTACCTGGGGCCATAAATTGCAGAATTTCACTCATCGTTTTTTCACCAAGCTTTTTTAGCTCCATTCTCTAACCTCCTAAAGTTGCTTTTAATGCTTCACTGACGGAACTGACTCCTACAAGCTCAATTCCCTTTGGCCCAGACCAGCCCCCTAGGTTATTTGCTGGTAAAATCACACGTTCAAATCCAAGCTTGGCTGCCTCCTGAACACGCTGCTCTATCCTTGATACCCTTCTAACCTCTCCCGTTAAACCAACCTCGCCTATAATGCAGTCAGTAGCTCTTGTGGGCTTGTCACGAAAGCTAGAAGCGATGCTTACAGCAATGGCTAAGTCGATAGCAGGCTCATCAAGCTTCACCCCACCAGCGACCTTAAGGTAAGCATCTTGGTTCTGCAACAACATCCCGACTCGTTTTTCTAACACTGCCATCAATAGCGGGACACGATTATGATCGATTCCGGTTGCCATTCTCCGGGGATTTCCAAAGCTTGTTGGAGAAATAAGAGCCTGAATTTCTACAAGGACTGGACGAGTGCCCTCCATTGAAGCTACTACGGTTGAACCAGCCGCACCTTGGGATCGTTCCTCCAGGAAAATTTCTGATGGATTTTCCACTTCTTCTAAGCCAAACTCTTTCATTTCAAAGATCCCCATCTCGTTCGTGGAGCCGAAGCGGTTCTTGACTGCCCGCAAAATTCGGTATGTATGATGACGCTCACCTTCAAAGTAAAGAACCGTATCTACCATATGCTCCAATAGTCTTGGACCCGCAATGGAGCCTTCCTTTGTAACATGCCCGACAATAAATATGGCAATACCTTTCGTTTTCCCAATTCTCATTAACTCAGCCGTACACTCTCTTACTTGAGAGAC
Source organism: Bacillus sp. JJ1474 (assembly GCF_036965225.1). Classification (NCBI taxonomy): domain Bacteria; kingdom Bacillati; phylum Bacillota; class Bacilli; order Caryophanales; family Bacillaceae; genus Bacillus; species Bacillus sp. JJ1474. Next base: position 58,161 of record NZ_JBALPC010000021.1, read on the forward strand.
GCTGCCTGGAGCAGAGGTTACTTCTGGGTGGAAAATTGTCTGGATGGAATCAACAATCACAAAGCTAGGATTGGCACTTTCAATAGTACGGCTAATTTCATCGAGGCTCGTTTCCGAATAAACGAGTAAATGTTCGGAAGCAACTCCTAGTCGATCCGCACGCAATTTCGTCTGCCTCATAGATTCCTCACCGGAAATATATAAGACAGAATGGTTTTTATTAGCTAATTGAGATGAGACCTGGAGAAGTAAGGTCGATTTCCCAATACCAGGGTCACCGCCAATCAGTACTAGCGAACCTCTGACAATTCCTCCCCCAAGCACCCTATTTAATTCATTCAAGTCTGTGTAAATACGAGGCTCGCTTACGGTTTCAATAGAAGTAATCGGTGTAGCTTTTGAAAGGACGGCCGAGCCCTGTGAGTGTGCGAAGGCTCCTCTTCTCGTACCAGCTGCTTTCTCTACTTCCTCTACCATCTTATTCCACACGCCGCAGCCTGGGCACTTCCCCATCCACTTTGGAGATTCGTAGCCGCATTCCTGACACATAAACTTTGTTTTTCTTTTGGCCATTCTAGTTTTCTTCCTCTTCTTTTTAATTAGAAAATCGCTTAATTATTTTACTATTAAGTGCAAAGAAGGCACACGCTCTTACGTGTACCCTCTTGATTTCCATCAGACCATTTGTTTAGACGCCATTATTTTTGTAAGGTTGCAGCAGGCTTTCCTTTTGCTGGTTCCACTACAAATTCCCCATCCTTGACATCAATAACAATACCCTGGCCTGTTAATACCGTTCCTTTTAACAATTCCTCAGATAATCGGTCCTCGACATGCTTTTGAATCGCTCTGCGAATAGGTCTAGCTCCATACTCAGGATCATAGCCTTCTTCAGCAATTTTCTCCTTCGCAGCATCTGTTAATTCAAGATTAATATCCTGTTCTTTTAATCGTTTTGTTAATTGATCAGACATTAGGGTCACGATTTCTTGCAGATGCTTCTTCTCTAACGCATGGAAAACAATGATTTCGTCAATACGGTTAAGGAATTCTGGACGGAATGATTTCTTCAGCTCCTCCATTACCTTACCTTTCATATCCTTGTAATCCTGTTGCCCATCCTGAATGTTAAAACCAACGTATTTATTTCTTCTCAAGGCTTCTGCGCCCACATTGGAAGTCATAATTAAAACGGTGTTCCGGAAGTCTACTGTTCTTCCCTTCGAATCCGTTAAGCGGCCATCCTCTAGTACTTGTAATAGAATATTAAATACATCTGGATGCGCTTTTTCAATTTCATCTAACAGGACGACCGAATAAGGCTTTCTGCGAACCTTTTCCGTTAACTGTCCTCCTTCTTCATATCCAACATAGCCTGGAGGAGATCCTACTAATCTGGATGTTGAATGCTTCTCCATGTATTCGGACATATCAATGCGGATCATTGCATCTTCATCACCAAACATTGATTCAGCCAGCGCACGGGCAAGCTCTGTTTTCCCTACTCCTGTTGGTCCAAGGAAAACAAATGAACCAATTGGCCTTTTTGGATCCTTTAATCCTGCTCTAGCACGGCGAACTGCTTTGGATATCGCTATTACCGCTTCTTCTTGGCCAATTACTCTAGAGTGTAAAATCTCTTCAAGGTTTAAGAGTTTTTGTGTTTCGGTTTGTGCTAGCTTCGAAACCGGAATTCCAGTCCAGCTTGAGACAACACTTGCAATGTCCTCAACGGTGACTTCACTATTTTCTTTGCCCTGCTTTTCCTTCCAAGATTTCTTAGTCTCCTCTAGCTGTTCACGAAGGCGCTGTTCCGTATCTCTTAATGAAGCAGCCTTTTCAAACTCCTGACTTTGGACGGCTGCATCCTTTTCTTTACGAACATCTTCAAGCTTTAGTTCTAATTCCTTTAAATTAGGAGGAGTAGTATAAGATCGCAGTCTTACCTTTGATCCTGCTTCATCAATTAAATCAATCGCTTTATCTGGAAGGAAACGATCTGAAATATAACGATCTGATAGTTTCACTGCTGCATTAATGGCTTCATCTGTAATGGTAACACGGTGATGTGCCTCATACCGATCTCTAAGTCCCTGCAAAATTTGTACAGATTCCTCTGCTGTTGGCTCATCAACAGTAATAGGCTGAAACCGTCTTTCTAATGCTGCATCTTTTTCAATATATTTACGGTATTCATCAAGGGTAGTTGCCCCAATGCATTGCAACTCTCCTCGGGCAAGAGATGGCTTAAGGATATTCGATGCATCAATTGCACCTTCCGCTCCTCCAGCACCAATTAAAGTGTGAAGTTCGTCAATGAATAAAATAATATTACCTGCCTGGCGAATTTCATCCATAACTTTCTTTAGTCGGTCTTCAAATTCACCACGATATTTTGTACCTGCAACAACTGTACCCATATCAAGGGTCATGACTCGTTTATCACGGAGAGTTTCTGGTACTTCGTTATTAATAATTTGCTGTGCTAAGCCTTCTGCAATAGCTGTTTTACCTACACCTGGTTCCCCAATGAGAACTGGATTGTTTTTTGTACGACGGCTTAAAACTTCGATTACACGCTGAATTTCCTTGCCGCGACCAATTACCGGATCCAAACTTCCTTCTCTGGCAATGGCTGTTAAATCTCTTGCCAATCCATCTAGTGTTGGGGTATTCGCACTTGCCGAAGATCCTTGATGACCCCCGGACTCATTGCTTCCCAATAACTGTAACACTTGTTGCCGTGCTTTATTTAGACTGACTCCGAGATTGTTAAGTACCCTTGCAGCAACGCCTTCCCCTTCGCGAATGAGGCCAAGGAGGATATGCTCTGTTCCTACATAGGAATGGCCTAATTTTCGTGCCTCATCCATGGAAAGTTCAATCACTTTTTTAGCTCTAGGCGTATAATGAATCGTCTGTGATGCATCCTGCCCTCTGCCGATTAAATTTTCTACTTCTTTTTGGATTTTATCAGAACCTAAGCCCAATGCATGCAGAGCCTTTGCAGCAATTCCTTCCCCTTCTCGTACAAGACCAAGCAAAATATGTTCTGTTCCAATATTGTTATGACCTAAACGAATGGCTTCCTCCTGAGCTAATGCTAACACCTTTTGTGCTCTCTCTGTAAAACGACCGAACATCATATTCTCATCCTCCTGTCTCTTCGTTTTCCATTTTCATTCTTTCCCTTATTAATGACGCCCGGCGAATATCCCGTTCATGAGGCCTTAATGGCCCTCCTGCATACTGCTGTAAAAAACCAGGCTGCGTCAGGATCATTAATTCATTTAAAATGTTTTTGGAAATATTAGTTAAATATTTCATATCAATCCCTAGCCGAACATCTGATAAACATCTCGCTGCTTCTTTTGATTCAATAATTCGGCAGTTTGATAAGATCCCATAAGAGCGGAAGACTCTATCTTCTAATTGTATGTTAGAAGTTTTCGCTAATGCTTCTCTAGCTGATCTTTCTTGTGAAATTAGCTGACTGACCACACTCTTTAGATCTTCAACAATATCCTTTTCAGACTTGCCAAGAGTGATTTGATTAGACACCTGAAAGATGTTCCCTAAAGCTTCGCTGCCTTCACCGTAAATTCCTCTAACAACTAACCCTAATTGATTAATAGCGGGTATAATTCTATTCATTTGCTGAGTGAGAACTAGCCCGGGCAAGTGAGCCATAACTGATGCCCTTATTCCTGTTCCAACATTAGTTGGGCAACTTGTCAAAAAGCCGGCGTTTTCATCATATGCATAATCAATCGTTTCTTCTAGCCAGTCATCCACTTCATTAGCCATATTCAAAGCCTCTGATAATTGGAATCCTGGAAATATGCATTGAATCCGTATATGATCCTCTTCGTTAATCATCATGCTTACTTCTTCATTTTCAGATAAAACGCAAGCACCATAAGAGGAATTCTCCGCGAGATGCGGACTGATTAAATGCTTTTCCATTAGAACCCTTTTCTGTAGCGGTTGGAGCTCATCCATCAGCAACAGCTCAAATTTCCCTAGTTTTGAAAAAGAGGAATTCTCGATCCTCTCCTTCATCATATGAATAACTAACTTGGCCTCGTCATTCGTAAATAGGGTTGGAAACTTGAATTGCTTTATATTTCTTGCCAGCCGAATTCTTGAGCTTAGGATAATATCTGAATCTGGACCTTCGGCACTCATCCAGGAGCTCACAGCTTGGTTAATGAATCGTTCTAGCGACAAGCTTACTTCCCTCCCTCGTGACTAGAGTTCAATTGGTTTTCTAGTAATCGAATCTCATCTCTTATTTCAGCTGCTCTTTCAAACTCTTCTTTGGATATGGAATCTTTTAAGCTTTGTTTCAATTCAACAATGCTCTTTCTTAAATGAATGGTTCCTCCGATTCTTGCAGGAATTTTTCCATTATGAACTGAATTCCCACTATGCAGCCTTCTCAATATTGGCTCGAGCTGGTCACTAAAAGCCTGGTAACAATGAGCACAGCCGAACCTTCCTACCTTTATAAATTGCTGAAAGGTCATAGAGCATTGTTCACATTGGAGAATTTCTTCCTGCTTAAATGGATCCTCCGTTGTATTTTGAAAGGTTGTATCCATATTCAGCAAACCGGCTAACAAGTTATGAATTGAAAAACCCGGTGCACCACTTAGCATGAACATATCGCCCTTTTCCTGAGCGCACTTTTCACATAAATGATACTCAGCCTTCTCTCCATTTAATATTTTCGTAAAATGAAGCGTTGCCGGCCTTTGATTACATTCCTGACATATCATGTTTTCACCTCTCCAGCTTGCTAACTATTTATATTTTAACGTTGTCAACATGGCTTTCAGCATTCTTGAGCGGAGTTCATCACGATAAGGGAGTTCAATATACAAGACAGAGCGATCGATTACGCTTAACATTATTTTTGCTTCCCTTTTTGTTATAATCTCTTCCTCTACAAGGCGGATAATAACATCCTCTGCACTGCTTTGGGCCAGTCGACCTTGAATTAACGATAATAATTGTTCAATTAAATGAGCATCGTCATGTGATTGTACTTTCATGATTCTAATATATCCGCCGCCGCCGCGTTTACTTTCAACTGCATAGCCTTTTTCAATTGTAAATCTCGTATTAATAACATAATTAATTTGGGACGGAACACATTGGAATTTATCTGCAATTTCACTTCTTTTAATTTCAACAATTTCCCTTTCGCTCATTTCTAAAACCCGTTTTAAATAATCTTCAATAATATCTGAGATATTTCTCAATACTCCTCCCCCCAAAATCTGACTTTGACTATATTTGAC
>NZ_JBALPC010000021.1:63527-63726 GCF_036965225.1 Bacillus sp. JJ1474
TTTTATTCTAATTCCTAGAAATAAAAGTTTGGTTCATTTTTGAAATTATTATTGGAGAATCATTAGGAGGTGTGTTGATCCTTTACAAGTAGGAGGCGGAAAAAGAGTGTCAATCATAAAGTAGAAGTCATACAGTTGTTATTGAATAATAAAAGGCTGGGGTTTTGCGGAAGGTATAGTTGAAACCGCCGTTCTACTG
>NZ_JBALPC010000022.1:0-20684 GCF_036965225.1 Bacillus sp. JJ1474
AATGTACTCTATTTTAAGAGAAGAATTACAAAGATTATGAAGAATGTACTTAAAGTAGCGGGTAGCGTTTCGACAATAAGTGGAGACGCTTTTTTACTTACTGGGGGCTGGTAAGAATGGGAGCTAAAAAACAGCCAAATTAATATAGAATTGGGGATAGAAATATGGATTTGATGGATATTCAACCAGTTGCTCAGCGGATTGCCGATGCGATAGCAGCTGTTTTGAAGATTGAAGTCGAAATTGCAAACCATCATTTTATAAGAGTTGCAGGTACAGGAGAACACAAAGTAAGTGTCCTTCATAAAATGGAAGGCGATTTAGTCTATCAATCGGCAATTCGAACTGGCCAACCAGTTATAATTGAAAATCCAGGTTATGAACAAGTTTGTGAAAGGTGTGTATTTTTCAGAAATTGTTCAGAAACTGGAGAAATATGTGCTCCTATTAACTTTAACGACCAACCAATCGGTGTAATCGGTTTATTGGCATTTAATAAGGAGCAACGAAAGAGGTTGTTCGAAAACACGGATGGAATTCTAACATTCTTGGACAAAATGGCCGATCTTTTAGCTAGTAAATTACATGAACATGATATGATTCATCAGCTTACTAGAAACTCAAAGAAGATGGCAAAAATAATGAATCTCGTTAATCAAGGAATTATTGTGTTAGATAAGAATGGAAACGTTGAAGAAATGAACTTAAAAGCAGAGATGCTATTAGGTATCCATGATCATAGTTCATCCCAAGCTGATGTGAAGAAGGTATTAGAGGAAATGATTCAGGGAACTGAAACTAGTAAGACCATAAGCATTTCCATTAACAAGGAAGTAAAATCTTTATTTATGAATAAGCAAAGACTTTCTATGCCTGGGCGTTATTCCGATTATTTACTAATCATTCAGGATGTAAATGAAATTCGCTATTTAGCAGAAAAAACAACAGAAAGCCAAATGAAGCCATTTGAGCGAATAGTAGGGGCTAGCCCGCAAATTAAAGAGGTAAAAGAGTATGCTTATAAAGTTTCCCAATCTCAATCTACCATTTTAATTCAAGGTGAAAGCGGGACCGGAAAAGAGGAATTTGCTAGAGCTATACATCTTGCAAGTACGCGTAGAGAAGGGCCCTTTATTACGGTAAACTGTGGTGCTATTCCAGAGCATTTGTTGGAAAGCGAGTTATTTGGCTATGAGAAAGGTGCATTTACCGGTGCAAATAATAATGGCAAACCTGGTAAGTTTGAATTGGCTCACAAAGGCTCAATATTCCTTGATGAAATAGGAGAAATGCCCTCATTGTTGCAAGTTAAACTATTGCGAGTTTTACAGGAAAGAGAAATTGAGCATCTCGGAGGGACTTCACCTATACCTGTTGATGTACGTGTGATAGCTGCCACGAATAAGGATTTACATGCAATGGTAAAAAAGGGCACTTTCAGAGAAGACTTGTATTTCAGGTTAAATGTCATTCCTATTATCATCCCCCCTATAAGGAGTCGAAAAGAAGATATTCTAGTCCTAGGTGAGCATTTTATATCCAAGTTTAATGAGCTTTTTCAGGCAAATGTTTTGGGCTTTGGAGAAGATGTTAAAGAACTGATGTTAAATTATCCATGGCAAGGAAATGTGAGAGAATTAAAGAATTTCATTGAGTATTTATTTAATTTTATTAATAATGGATGGGTAACAATGGACGGAGCCCAAGAATTAATTTTCCGTAAATTAGATATTAATAAGGGCAATAACACAAGTACTGCTCCTTCATTTTCTCTTCGCGAGATGGAAAAAGAGATGATAATAAAAGCACTGGATTACGTTCGTCATCATGGGTTAAATATCGAAAATGCAAGTCAATTATTAGGTATTGGAAGGGCAACTTTATTCAGAAAAATAAATAAGTATCAAATTGATACTTAGTATCGTTTTGGTACTTCGACAAATTCCGTTAAGCTTACTGAAATTTCAAAACAAAGGGCAATCATTTAGTCTCATTATGATACTGAATGGTTGCTCTTTTTATTTGTTAACCCTTGTTCTATAGGGTTTTCTAACTTGGCATGATATTTGCATATTCTTATAGTGAAAAGATAAAAGGGAGGATGCACATGATTCAACAAATTCAATCAAATAAAGCACCAAAGGCCGTGGGTCCATATTCACAAGCTGTTATCGTAAACGGAGTTGCTTATTTATCTGGAATGCTACCCTTGGACATTGAACAAGGGAATATTGTAGGTATTACAGCTGCAGAACAAACAGAGCAAATTATGAATAATATTATCGGACTTTTGTCTGAGTTAAACATTGGCTTGAAGGAAGTTATAAAAACAACTATATTTCTAGATTCAATTGAGTCATTCCAAAGCGTTAATGAAGTATATGGCTCTTATTTTACCACCCATAAGCCAGCAAGAAGCTGTGTCGAGGTTTCAGCTATTCCTAAAGGGGCACTAGTTGAGATCGAGGTAATCGCAAAAATAGAATAGGAGGCTTTTTACATGCAGAAAACAATAAATTCCGTAATGAGGTATGCGAAAAACAACTTTTATTCACCTGAATATAACGAAGAGGATTTATTAGTATTTTCAGAAGGGGACATAAAAAAAGTCCTTCAATTTCAAAAGACACATAGGTCTTACAATGAAACCCCTTTGTATCAATTAAAACATTTAGCTAGTCATTTAAACGTTGCTGATTTAAGAGTAAAGGATGAATCCCAGCGATTTGGTCTCAATGCGTTCAAAGTAATGGGCGGAATATACGCTGTGGCGAAGTATCTGGCTGATCAACTGGGAGAAAGTATTGAGGATCTCTCCTTTGAAAAATTACAATCTTCTAAGATCAAAGAAAAGCTTGGGGAATTAACTTTTATTTCAGCGACTGATGGAAACCATGGACGAGGAGTCGCCTGGGCAGCAAGGGAGCTTGGGCATTCATGTATCATTTATTTACCAAAAGGTTCTTCAATACAGCGTTTTACAGCAATCCGTGATGAAGGAGCTACCGCAGATATCACTGAAGTCAATTATGATGAGACAGTCAGAATGTGTGCAGATTTAGCTAATAAAAATGGCTGGATCATGGTGCAGGATACAGCTTGGGACGGTTACGAGGAAATCCCACTATGGATTATGCAGGGCTATGCTTCGATGGCAACGGAAATTGTGGAACAGATAAATCAAGACGATGCAGAACCACCAACGCATATTTTCCTTCAAGCAGGAGTGGGTTCGTTTGCTGCTGCGATTGCTGGTTACATGGTTCGTTATTATCGAGATAATCCTCCAATTATTGTTGTTGTCGAACCAGACCAAGCTGATTGTTATTATCGATCGTTTTCAACTAAAGAAGGTAGTAGAGAAATTGTTACAGGAGAAATGAATACAATTATGGCGGGATTAGCTTGTGGGGAACCAAATACAAGAGCATTTGAGTTATTGCGTCATTATGCTGTAGGAGGATTCTCTTGTAATGATAGTATAGCAGCACTCGGAATGCGTGTGTATGGTAATCCAATTAAGGATGATCCGTGTATTATCTCCGGAGAGTCAGGTGCAGTGACTTTAGGGGTACTTTACTACTTACGAAAATTAACAAACGATCCTAAAGTTTGTCAGGAGATTTCGCTAGATGCTAATTCACGAGTCCTACTTATAAGTACAGAAGGGGATACAGACCTAGCAAAATATCAACAGGTCGTATGGGAAGGGCTTTGCCCAAATTAATTCTTAACGAAGGAGGAGAAAGTAATGTTGTCCGAAAGCGGAAAGCAAATGGTGATTTCTCTTTGTCAATCTCTTGTAAAAATACAGAGTTATTCTGGTGATGAGAAATTAGTGGCACAAGAAATTGAAAAGATTGGGAAACTGAAAGGATTCGATGATGTAATTGTTGATGACTATGGGAATGTCATGCTTGTTATGGAAGGTGATCAACCAGGACCAACTGTGTTGTTTGATGGCCATATTGACACGGTACCTGTCAATCGTGGTCAATGGACAATAGATCCTTTTTCAGGAGAAATAAAAGATGGAAAAATATATGGGAGGGGTACATCTGATATGAAAGGGGCAGTCAGCGCAATGATTGCCGCTAGCATAAATTTCACTAAAAATAATAATAAATCTTTCCCAGGTAAAGTAGTCGTTTCGTGTAGTGTGCACGAAGAGTGTTTTGAAGGGGTTGCGACAAGACGAGTTAGTGAATTAGTTAAACCTGATTTTGTTGTAATTGGGGAGGCGACAAATTTACAGCTTAACCGTGGGCAACGGGGACGTGCGGAAATCGTCATCAAAACGATTGGAAAACCTGCCCATTCCTCAAATCCTAATAAAGGGATTAATGCTGTTTATCACATGACAAAACTAATTTCGGCTACTCGTGACTTGCCTGTCCCCGAACATGAAGTGTTAGGCGAAGGGATTTTAGAATTAACAGATATAAAATCATCTCCTTATCCGGGTGCATCTGTTGTTCCATCATTTTGTACAGCAACATTTGACCGTCGTTTATTAGTTGGGGAATCAAAAGAATCCGTTCTGGCTCCAATTCAAAATTTAATAGATAAACTTCAATCAGAAGACCCTGATTTCAAGGCAACAGTTAAATTTGCTTATGGAGAAGAACGATGCTACACAGGGGCGTTAATAAGTGATGAACGTTTTTTCCCAGGATGGTTATTCGAAGAACAGGAAGATTTTGTGCAAGCTCCCTTGAAAGAGCTTAAACTGCTAGGTCTTCCAACAGCGCTATCCCACTATTCCTTCTGTACAAATGGCAGTCATTTTGCAGGGGAAATGTTGATTCCGACAATTGGCTTCGGACCTTCCCCTGAATCTATGGCACATATTGATGACGAATATATCGAAATCGATCAATTATTGAAAGCAACAGCTGGATACACAGCTATCATGAAGGCTTTGACATTTATGAAAACACCTGAAAAGACAAATTCGGGCTCCACGAACTAGTAGAAACAAAAAGGAATTGAAATACAGCAACATTTATTGTTTTTCTCATGATAATGACATCATTTGTTATATAAATAAAATAATATTTTAATATGGGGGGGTCATCGTGATAGATCAAATTGTAAACAATGTTGTCAGTTGGCTGTGGAGTCCAATTCTAGTTGGTTTTATTGTTTTTTGTGGAATTTATTTTAGTTTTCGCACAAAATTTTTGCAGATTCGGCACATTAAGGAAATGGCAAGACTTATTATTTCAGGTAAGGGATCCGATGCAGGGGTATCTCCATTCCAGGCATTAGCGATGTCTTTATCAGGCCGTATCGGTGTAGGGAATATTGCAGGAACCGCAACAGGTATTGCGTATGGAGGACCAGGTGCTGTCTTTTGGATGTGGGTGATTACCTTTTTTGGTGCAGCTGCAGCTTTCGTTGAGTCCACGCTTGCTCAAATCTATAAAGAAAAGCAAGATGGTGAGTATCGCGGAGGTCCTGCTTACTATATCGAAAAGGGACTTGGCTTGAAATGGTTTGCCATCATTTTCGCAGTCGCAACACTTCTTGCAATGTCAGTTTTGCAACCAGGGATACAGGCAAATGCAATTGCTGATGGAATGAAAAATGCGTTTGGGATTGATAAAACAATTACAGGTTTAGTTGTTGTCGCATTTGTTGGATTTACTATTTTTGGTGGAGTTAAGCGTATTGCGAGAGTTGCAGAGTTAGTGGTCCCTTTTATGGCTCTAGGATATCTATTAATTGCACTAGCAATAATAGTAATAAATTTTGAAAAAATTCCTGAAGTATTTGGACTAATTTTCCGAAGCGCTTTTGGGGCTGAAGAATTATTTGGTGGAATTCTTGGTTCAGCTGTTATGTGGGGAGTAAAACGTGGTCTCTATGCGAACGAAGCCGGTCAGGGTACTGGAGCTCACCCAGCTGCAGCAGCTGAAGTATCTCACCCAGCTAAGCAAGGTCTTGTACAAGCATTTTCCATTTATTTAGACGTATTCTTAGTTGTTACATCAACTGCAATGATGATTTTATTTACAAATCAATATAATGTAATAAATGAAAAAACTGGAAAATTCATTACTGAAAATCTTCCGGGAGTTGAACCAGGAGCTGGTTACACTCAAGCAGCAGTAGATACCATACTCCCTGGATTCGGACCAGGTTTTGTTGCTATTGCCCTATTCTTATTTGCCTACACAACCATATATGCATTATATTATATTGCAGAGACAAATCTGACTTATCTAGTACGGGGCAGATACAGAGGAAGAGCTATTGTAGTTTTAAAACTCATTCTTATTGGTTCCGTTTTCTATGGATCTATAAAAAGTTCAACAACAGCATGGGCAATGGGGGATATTGGGCTTGGAATAATGGTGTGGCTGAACTTAATTGCCATCTTACTGCTATTTAAACCAGCGTCTATTGCATTAAAGGACTACGAAGAACAGCTTAAACAAGGGAAAGATCCAGAATTCAATTCATCTAAATATGGAATAAAGAATGCGGACTTCTGGAAAGATGGATACCACAAGTCTAAGGAAGATAGGGAAAAAGAGATTTCATAAACATTTTTTTCTACGGAACATAAGTTTAATATAGATGGTGCCAGCTGGTACCTATTTAAAAAGATAGGAAAGTATAATTTTAGGTCTACCATGGTCATTTGGACTGTGGTATTTTTCTTTTTATGGAGAGGAATATTCTTAGAGAAATCTTTTTTGATAAACATCAACATTGGGAAGCTTTTAAGAACAAACACGGAGCTAAAGTTCGCCAATCGTTATAAATGAGGTTGAGAAATTTCGCGATTGTAGAGATTTTAAATAGATTCAAGCTATTTGTGTGTGAAGGATGTCATGATGTACGTAAAGTGCCATACCGTTGTAAAGGACGTTTTTGTGGGAAAAAGTGAAGAATGGAGTAGATTACTTACTGAAGATGTTCTTCAAGTTAACCATCAGCATGTAATTTTTACAATCGATGAGGGGTTACTATATATTTTTGCTGCTCCATCGACATTTGTTAAAGAAATTAATGGATGTAGCTTCAAAATTTATTACGGACTTTTCCAAAAGAAAGTTAAGTAACCTGGAATTACATACATTTGGCTCAAAAGTTAACTTCCTACATGTTCATATGTTAGTAATAATAGGTGGATTAACAGAAAAAGGGGATCGAAAACAGTATGTTTTTTTGCCATTTGCGATGCTTCAGAAACAGGCGATTCGATTTTCAACTTTAGAAGCGATTTGTAAGGCTCTAGACTGTCAGCCTGGGGATATTTTGGAATACAAAAATGATGAAGACACTAAAGAATAATTAAGTAGCCTTTTATTATGAAAACATGAGATTGAACTGGGTTAAACTAAAGATGTAGATGTATCCAAAAAAAGTAGCTCATAAAGCTACTTTTTTTTGCAAATGATCCTATCGTACAACTGGAAACCAACATGGTTTCTTCCTCGTGATGTTGTACTTTTTCAACCCAATGAGGATCAACTACTAATGCTCGTCCGAGTGCAATAAAGTCTGTTTTTCCTTTTCTTAAATACAAGTGCTGCTTCATCTGGGGTATGAATATTTCCAACACCAATGACTAGCACACGACCGTCTATATATTCTGCAATTAATTGGCTACTCAAAAAAAAGACGACTCTTCCTAACTTAGCGCTAGCTTGGTTACTCGCTCAGGATGGTGTTGACGGAGTCATTCCAGGAGGTAAACGAAAAGAACGCATCCGTGAAAACGTTCAAGCAAGCGAAATTAGTTTTTCTAAGGAAGAGTTAAACATTATTAACGATATTCTAAATAACAACTGAGTCTATACAACACAGTCGTCCGAAAGTCATTGAAAGCGCAATTCTCTAGCATGAATTGCGTTTTTCCTCTTTAGTCCATATTGAAAATGGTAAAATCTTAATGTAGGGGGTGGGGAATAATGGATAGAATAAAAATTCATCCACTGATACTATTAAGTCTTTTTATTAATGCTATTGCAATGGGAATGTTTGCTTTTGAAAATTATAAAGAAAATGATATAGGTTATACCGTTACATTTATGATTATATGTCTATTTTTAATTGTTCTTACCATTTACGGATTAATTAGAAATAGTAAAATAGACCATACCAACAAATAAAAAAAAGAGGGACTTATTTAACTTCTCTTAAGCCCTTCCCTTCATGAATCTCTTGAATACCTTCTTCACAAACTCCATATGAACGCCAGGAACAAGTTTCACACACAATTTGAATATCGGAGGGGATTACATACTTTCGAATGCACGACTCAATCTTCTCCCAACTCAAAATTTGCCCGATTTGAAGCCCCATTTTCTCTAGAATAGCGGCATCCCTATCATAAATATGGTCATCTTGGCAGTGGTATTTCCCTGAGTTTGGGTATTTTTCACACAGCTGATCAGGTCCTTTTATTAGCTGAATTAACGTCTTGGGGTTATTTCTCAACGTTTGATGCAAATGCGTCATATTTTCCACGTATTCTTCGGAATAGCCCATACCTCGATAACCCAGAAGGCAAAAAAGATGATGGCCTCTCAGTTTATACATAACTCTTCCCCCATTTACAGGTTCGATAAATTTAAATGTTAACCAAAGTGATTTATTGGTTAACACATATCAATCATCATAACATATCAAACCTAATTAATTGGGAACTTTTTGTTTCACGAACGGTTCTTGAATGACATGATTAGTTGGATGGTTTGAAAGAGATAAAGAAAACCTTTTTAAACATCACTGGATATTAAACTACGTTTCAGACCTTTCAATTGTTCTGCTGTATCTTTTTCATCATGACCTTTATAAAATCTATCTTTGTTGTTAAGATTCCGATTAAGACAAGAAAGGCACCTATGTATCCTTTTTCCGAGAGAACTTCACCGGCGAAAATAAAAGCAAATAAAGCTGCGAATACGGGTTCCAATGAAAATATAAGACCTGTATGTGTGGGAGTCGTATATTGTTGGGCTGCAGTTTGGCCGATAAATCCAATCGCACTGCAAAATATACTTAATGCCAAAATAGATACCCATGATTCTGTCGTGTTAGGAAGATGCGGATTTTCGAAAAATAAAGATAGCAGCAGCCCCCATGCCCCGGTAAAACCAAGTTGTAATATTCCGAGAGAAATAGAATCTACATTCTTCGTCAATTTATCCGTCACAATGATGTAAATGGCATAAAACAAAGCCCCTAAAATGATGAGAAAATCCCCAGAGCTAATGCTAAATCCATCATTTAAAGTTAAAAGGGCGATACCTACTATTGCGAAGACGACACCGATTACCACCCGTTTTTCAGTTTTTTGTCTAAAAAAGATGGCTAATAACAATGGAACAAATACAACCGCAAGACTAAATAAAAATCCTGCATTTGAGACGGACGTGGATTTTACACCAATCGTGACAACAGAAATGGCCGAGAACAAGATGGTCCCTAATAAAAATCCATATTTAATCGTCTGAAAATTAATGTACATAAAGCGTTTGTAGAATACGAGCCCTGCTAAAACAAAAGCTATACCGAAGCGTAAGGCGATCAAGTTAAATCCTTGAATAGATTCAAGACCCATCTTCATGAATAAATAAGAGGATCCCCAAAATAATGTGACCACAAGCATCGTAAAATCTGCCTTTAATTGAGTATTCATCCCCATCCTTTTTACTTTAGCAACAGCTGTACTCTCATTCATTATTCACAATCACCTATCCTGTCTTGAATTGATTATTTTACATTATAAATGTAGAATTTAAATTAGAAAAATGAATGTTTTTAAAGTTATGCATGAATTATTTTCATGAAAGGGGAGTGATCAAATTGTCTCTTGCAAAGTTTGAGATTTTTAATAGCGTTGTAGAATTAGGAAGCCTCACGAAAGCGGGGGAAGCACTCGGTTTAACACAATCTGCTGTTAGTCATGCTATTTCTAGTCTTGAAACGGAGTGGGGATTTTCCATTCTCAATCGCGGACGCTCAGGAATCCATTTGACGAGCAATGGAGAGCGCATTTTAACATACATCCGTGAAATTTTAAAATGGAACGAAGAAATGAATCAAGAAATAGCTAATATCAATGGACTGGAAATCGGTACAGTTCGGATTGGCACTTTTTCAAGTGTGTCCATACACTGGTTGCCTGAAATCATGAAAGTGTTTAATGAGCGGCATCCTTCTATCGAAATTAAGCTGCTGGAAGGAGATTATGATGATATAGAGCATTGGATATCAACCGGTATGGTTGACATTGGATTTGTGTCCTTGCCCACTGTGCAACAGTTTGAAATGATACCCTTAAAAAAAGATAGAATGCTCTGCATTGTCTCAGACCAACATCCTCTCGCTGAACAAAATGAGATTTGTTTTGACATGATCAAGGATGATCCTCTAATCAAATCGAAAAAAGGAAGCGATAACGATTTAACCCGAATGTTAAAAGAAAATAATGTTACGCCTAATATTAAATTTGAACTTACAGATGACCAAGCCATTATTTCAATGGTTGGAAATGGAATGGGAATCAGTATTCTTCCTCAAATGGTATTACACCGTGTCCCAGCTAACGTGCGGATTCTCCAATTAGCAGGAGAACATTATCGGACAATTGGTATTGCTGCTACATCTTTTAAAACCCTTGCCCCAGCTACAAAAAAGTTTATAGAATACTTGAATTCGTGGTTAAGTGAACCTGCACGCTCCCATCGGATTTGAATGGCTAGTACGTCATAATCGAATACCTTTCTTAAAATTACTAGGGAGCCATCATGGGATTATGCTGGGAACTTTTTTCTTAAAAGAAGCTTGTAAATGCATGTTTAAAATTACAAATTTGCCCATTTGAATGTTAAAATATAGGTAAATCGTTTGTGGATGTGGGAAAAGTGATTTTTTCTTTATCCAAACATGCCAAAAAGCAAAAGAAATATCGAGGTAATAGAAGAGCATTCATTAACTGAGATACTTTAAAAGAGCTATGGAGGATCCATATGAAAGTTCGACTGTCTAATTTTAGTGAAGAGTGGGCTCTAATGTTTCAAACTGAGGCTGAAATGCTGAAAACAATTTTTGGCAATGAGATCATAAGAATAGAACATTTTGGGAGTACGTCAGTTCAAGGCATGAAGGCAAAACCTGTCATAGATATGATGTGTATTGTTAAAGACATAGAGAAGATCGATTTGTTCAATTGTAAAATGGGCACTCTTGGTTATGATATAGCGGGGGAGTGGGGCATTGCCGGTAGAAGGTTATTTCGAAAAGGCGGTGAAAACAGAACCCATCATATTCATTTTTATCAATATGATAACGCTCAAATTGATAGGCACTTAATTTTTCGGGATTATCTTCGGTCCCATCCGGATGAAGCAGCAAATTATAGCCGCTTTAAAGAAGAGCTGGCCGAGCGGTTCGATAACTCAAGTGAATATAGTCAAGCCAAAAAAGATTTCGTGAAGGAAATGGAACAGAAAGCACTTCTCTGGTTTGAGGAGCTTCGGAGGAAACAACAATCATATTAATAGTTCATTAATGAAGTATTTGCCGGAAGGAATTTATACTAAAATAACGAATTAATAATAATAGAACACTGAGCATTTTAATAACAAAATGTAAGGAGCGAAACGATGAAAGAAGGTACAAAAAAAGAAATCTTTTCTTGGATAAAATCACTTGCATTTGCATTCATCATTGCTTTTATATGTAGGGAATTCTTATTCTCACCTACAACTGTTTTCGGGGAATCCATGGCACCTACTTTTCAAGATCAAGAAAAGGTTGTAGTTAGTAAAACGGCTGGCATTCAACGGTTTGATGTGATTGTATTCAATGCCCCTGATGTGGAAGACAAAAAATATATTAAGAGAGTAATAGGACTTCCAGGTGATCGCATCGAGATGAAAGACGATGTTCTTTACATTAATGGAAAAGCATTTGAAGAATCTTATTTAAAGGAAAATAAAGCGGATAATCTGTTTAATAAGCTGACAGGTGACTTTAAATTGCAAGAAGTGCCAAAAGATTATTTATTTGTAATGGGAGACAATCGTTTAAATAGTAAGGACAGCAGGCACTTTGGCTTTATTCCAAATGAATCAATCATTGGAGAAGTGAAATTTCGATTTTATCCTTTTCAGGTAATAGGCATACCAAAATAATGCAGCGGTTGAATATAAAGCAGAGCGTTTCTACAAAAGGTAGGGGCGCTTTTTTATAATAGGCTGAAGTGGAGAGTTAGGAATTCTCTCCACTAACGGGTCAAGTTGCTATTCAGTAAACGAAGCGGGGGATCCTGTTGAAGTATGCTCATTAACCCAGTCAAGAGAGACTTTTGAAACATCTTGCCAGTCTGATATTTGTGATTTATGCTGCTCCACCCAACTCATACAATATTGCGGATCTATACTATGCTCTAGGCATTGTTCTAAGAATAATTGGATGGTTGACTCCGTACAGTTTTGCCATGTTCCACAAGTGTTATGAAAAATATTTTCCATTTTCGTTTGTATAGAAAAATCATTTGTACTAGACATTGCTGCTCCTCCTTTTGATAAAAAACAAATGTCAATTGTAGTACTCCCACATTCAGTTTTTCCAAAAGGAAATAATTTATGAATTCATAAATTAAAAATGAGTCATTTGAGAATTTTGCAAAACCGGCGTGATAGGTCAGTGAAGGGATTGGCCTTAAAAATAAACTGAGAAAAATTTAAGAGAAAAGTAAATAAAGATATAAGGAGCCTAAATTGAATAAAAAGAAAAAATTGATAGTTGTAAGTATTTTCTTTTTTTTATTGGTTGTATTCAAATTAGTTTTTCCAACATGGACACCAGATATAAAAGGAACTAATAGTATTAGCACATTACAGCAGATAGAAATAAATGGGACTAAATTAGAAGTCATGATTAGAGGGAATAACAGAGCAAACCCGATTATCATATTTGTTCATGGTGGTCCAGGCTGTTCGGAGATTCCTTATGTAAGGAAGTACCAAGATTTACTCGAAAAGAATTTTACAATTGTTCATTATGATCAGCGAGGAAGTGGAAAATCCTATCACTTTTTTGAGGATTATTCGAATTTAACATCAGATTTGCATGTGGATGATCTCTTGGAATTGACGAATTATATCACAGAAAGGTTGGGCCAAGAAAAGGTACTATTAATTGGTCATTCATTTGGAACCTATATAGGAATGAAAGCTGCAAGCAAAGCACCTGACAAATTTTCAGCGTACATTGGAATTGGACAGGTGGCGGATATAGTTCAAAGTGAATTAGATAGTTTAACATATACAATAAATCAGGCAAAGTTAGCTGGAAACATGGGTGACGTAAAAAAACTTGAGAACCTTAAAAGCTCAGTTGAAAATGGGGAAGAGCTTACACCGAGGAATTTAGTTCGAAAATATGGTGGAGCAGCAAGGTTGATTAATGATAATTTGGATTACTATTTAGGATTCCTATTCGGTCCCGAATATAATTTACTTGATGTAATTCGGTATGTAAAAGGAGTTTCGCTCTCACAGGGTATTTTAATACGTGAGGAAATACAACAAAATATTACAAGTATGATAGATCATTTAGAAGTACCTTGTTTTTTTGTTATGGGTCAATATGATTATATGACCTCAGTAAATGCTGCAAATGCATACTTTTCCAAAATTGAAGCACCAATTAAGGAGTTTATTATTTTTGATGAATCTGCACATTATCCACAGTTTGAGCAAAAAGAATTATTTGCAAATTGGTTAAATGAAACTTGGAGGGAACTTGAAAAAAAATAATGGAGTCCCCGTGCTTGTTTATACAGTTTTTCTTAATTTACTTTTAGTCCATAGGCAAACTCAAAAGGTTGTAAAGAAGCAGAACGTTGAGTAGAAGGTAGAATAGAAGTATATTAAGAATTAAAGCAACGGCCAATCTCTTTGATGATTGACCGCTGCTTTTTATGCAAGTTTTTTATACATAATAATATGCGGACCAATAGGGGGATAATCAAAAACTTCACCATGTATGTGAAAGCCTAATCTATTATAATACTCTTCTACAGAGGTTCTGGCATTGCACCATATAAGGTCAAACCCCTGAGCTTTAATTAAATTTTCGGTATAGGCAACAATTAATCTCCCAGCTCCTAGCTTTCTATACTCTTCTAATGTCGCCATTCCTCGTAAGCGATATTGCATTTCATTAGAAAAATCAGGATTCCTTTCGACACAAAAGGACGCAATACTTATTAATCTGCCTTGAGAAAATGCACCAACATGAAGCGCCCCAGGCTCATGGTCTGTATCATATTTGCAGTCCTCAATTGTTTGGTGAGGACGCAGAACAGTATGTCTAAGACTATAAGTCATTTCCGGCGTAATTCTTCTAACCTCTAACATTTTTATCCTCCGATCTTTTTAAAAGTATAAATAAATAATTCTTTAATCGTTCTATTAATCCTGCTTCTTATTAAATGGGAACTGCATGGCAGAGTCGTGGAGGAGATAGAAAAAGTGTTTAAAAATAACTACTATATGAAGCTGACATTGAAAAATACGAATGGGGGATTCAGGGGAGGAAGAATGCCAATCCAGATGGATATTTTCTAAGGATTACTTTTAAAGTTTGAATAAATACTAGAACAAAAAAACACCCTCGCCGTCTCAAATTCATGTTAATGGTTGGTTGGCAACTAACCTCAACATCCTGATGGCAAAGGGAGCGAGGAGAAGTGTTTGCGCACTTCTCTTTTTTTATATTTCTGTTTTTAAGATCTGATCAATAATTTTCTTCTCCAATTTCGCTAAGGACGGAGCGGAAAAGTCTCTTGGGCGCAGGGCAGTATTTTTTATATCTAACGTGATTTCTCCATCCTCAATGAGGAGGATTCGATCTGCGATTTTTACAGCTTCTCGAACATCATGTGTTACGAGTAGGGAAGTATAGCCTTGATGCAGCCAAAGGTCTTCAATCAAATTTTGCATTTCCATTCTTGTTAACGCATCCAAGGCACTTAAAGGTTCATCTAGTAATAATAGAGAGGGCTTATGCACCAATGCTCTGGCAAGTGCAACCCGCTGCTTTTGACCGCCGGAAAGAGTGGATGGCCATTCGTCTTTGAAAGATAATAACCTGACAGCATCTAAAGTTTGTTCTGCTTTTTCTTTCCAATTTCCTTTTAATCCAAGACCGACATTATTTATCACACTTTTCCATGGCAGAAGGCGAGAATCCTGATACATCATGGTAGCACTAGACTTCGATTCTTTAACAGGCGTATCGTTAAAATAAATTTGACCTGATGTAGGTTCCTCTAACCCTGCAATCAGCCGCAGAAGCGTACTTTTACCACTGCCGCTTTTACCGACAATGGCAACAAATTGTCCCGCCTCAATTTCTAGTGACACATTATTTAAAACTGTTTTTTCTCCAAAACTTTTTTCGATATTTTTCAAGCTTATATGAACGGCATGATTATTCTTATTTAAAGTCTCCCTAATTACGGGCTCATGCATAGCCATTACTTAATCCCTCCAACCATTAACGAACATAGCTTTTATGCCAGCGGAGGGCTTTCCTTTCTCCCCAGCGAGCGAGCATATCTGCCAATTTTCCAAATAATGCATATAAAATAATCGTAATGATGATAATATCTGATTGCATAAACTGTTGCGCTGTCATAGCCAAATAACCAACCCCTCTTGTGGTAGCGATCGTTTCAGCAATGATTAATGTTAGCCACATAACACCTAGAGAGTATCGCAAGCCTACGAAAATAGATGGAAGGGCTCCTGGGAACAATACGTTTTTAAATAAATCCCAACCTTTTAATCCATACATTCTGCCCATTTCAATCAATCCTGCATCCAGATTTCTGATTCCATGAAGAGTATTGATATAGACTGGAAACATGACCCCGATGGATACGAGAAATATTTTTGCACCTTCGTCAATCCCAAACCAAAGAATGACAAGAGGGACCAAAGCAAGATTAGGAATATTTCGTATCATTTGTAAGGAAGTATCGGTTAACTGAAAGGTGAGATTAGATAATCCGTTTGATATTCCTAAAACAAAACCGATTCCTCCTCCGATCAATAAGCCAATAAGGGCCCGTGTTAAACTGACCTGCATATGGTAGAAGAGTTCTCCAGAAATAATTAAGTTATAGGCGCTAGTTAGAACTGTAAGTGGGGAAGGCACCAGCTGGGTAGAAACGAGCCCAGTCTTTGAGAAAAAATGCCATCCAACCAAAACCAAAAAGGGAATAACCCATGGCAATAGACTCTTTGATAACTTTGCTTTCATGACATTTTCCTTTCCGCAAAATAAGCACGAGCAGAACTCTACTTACCTACATTTTGGGATACATCAATTTTCTCTGGTATTAGCCCAATTTCATGATAAACATCTGCTTGCTTTTGCTGTGCATCAATGATTTCTTGATTGATATTTTCGGCATTATAATCTCTGCGAGCGGTAGCTCTGTCGATGATTTCTTCCTCTATTCCTAACATTTTTGAAACAAGTGTAACAACCTCTGGCTTATTCTTATTAGCCCACTCATCCGATTCATCTATGGCTTCAATTATTTCATTCACTAATTCAGGATTTGCTTCATTAAACTTAATGTTTGCCACATAAAAGGTTCTGTTCGGATAGCCATAATCTTTTCCTTCAGTAAGGTTGATTGTATCTAGCTGAATTTCTGTTCCGGCTAAGAAGGGATCATAAGTTGCAAATGCATCTAATTTTTTTGTTTCAAAAGCAGTACGCCCTTGAGCTGCATCAGATAAATACACCCACTCAACATCATCAAGGCTAATCCCGGCTTCTTTTAATGCTAAAATGGTTAAGTAATGGTGATTACCGCCTTTACTTACCCCAATCCTTTTCCCTTTTAAATCAGTGATTGACTTTATTTCTGAATCTTTATGGACAAGAACTCCGACTCCTTCTGGGTTAGGCAAGTCTGCTCCTACATAAACAAATGGTTTATTTCCAGCCTGTGCAAAAATGGTAGCACCGTCTGATGCATGACCGAAATCGATATTTCCTGTGAAAAGAGCTTCTAGTAAGGGCCCGCCGCCGTTAAATTCTTTCCACTCAATTTCATACCCCTCATCTTTAAGTTTTTTCTCTAAAAATCCGCTTTCCTTTAAAATATTTAAGGTATTTCCCTTTTGATATCCTAGTCGAATGACTTTGCCTGCTTTCTCACCGCTTTTTTCTTTCGTATCTCCTGTCGCTGTCTCTGTACTTGCTGATCCACATGCGGTTAACAATAGCAATAATCCGAAAATAATCGCCAATAGGCTGAAGTTTTTCTTTCTGATGTTCATTCTCATACTCTCCTTTAATCAATTAGTGACTTACTAATTTAATCCGATAAAATTTATCGGTTTAGTAAAGTTAAGTTGTATTGTAATGGATATATTTAGAAAATTCAACACCCTTTTTTGACTATTTTAAAAAGGAGTTCAACTTAAGGTAACGAATAATTTGTAATAGATGCTTTTCGGAAAGCTTAATAACTATATGAAATTGGAGTGGTTTAATTGAAGAAAATTTATTTGATCCGTCATTGTGAAGCAGAAGGGCAGCCGCCTGAATCAAAACTAACAGTTAATGGTTTGAAACAAGCGTTAGATTTATCTGTGTTTTTTTCCGAAATGAAAATCGATCGAATTAATTCAAGCCCATATAAGCGTGCGATTGAAACTATAGAATCACTTGCCAAGCGATTAAATATAGAGATTGAGCTTGATAGAAAATTGACAGAGCGTATACTAAGTACCAAGAATCTTCCTGATTGGCTAGAAAAACTAAGAACAACCTTTGATAATATGGAACTGGAATTTGAAGGCGGCGAGTCTAGCCAAGCTGCAACGGAACGAATCCTTGAAGTGGCAGAAGAAATTTTTAACGGTGAAAAAGAAAATACGATCGTTGTGACACATGGGAATTTAATGTCTTTGCTTTTAAAGTATTATAAGAACGATTTCGGCTTCGAGGATTGGAAAAATCTTAGTAATCCTGATGTATTTCTCTTGAAATATGAAAATAACGAAGTCACGTTTGAGCGGGTATGGAAGTAAAGGGGCAAAAAAAAACTATGCTCCGGCAATCTCCTTAGCCTTTTCTTAATTGGGGCTTATTGGTGGTTAAGAAGACTGCTATCCACGAAAAATGAATGGATACCAACTGTTCGTATTGAATAGAAAGGGGAGTGGTGTACGATCCACCAACCCTAGAGAGTATCGGAAAAACATGTTCTTAAAGTTAAAAAGCGAATAAAAGAAGACAGAATAGGTTCCAGTTTCCTCCGATACGCAGAGTAATTTATGCATGGTTGTAAAGGTTTTAAAACCCTTGAAGAAGAATTAAATTATAAACGAGATGAAGGGATGAGTGACAATGGCTATGGAGAAAACAGCCATGATTTTGGCTAAATCATTAAAAGAAGTGGGTAATGATTATGCATTCGGCATTCCTGGAGGGGAAGTACTTGAAATCCTGGAAGCTTTTCGGAAGGTAGGAATTGAATTTATTTTATCAAAGCATGAGATGGGGGCCGGGTTCATGGCGGATGCCTATTATCAATTAACGGGCAAACCAGGCGTGCTGATTTCCACTCTTGGACCGGGTCTAACAAATACGGTCACACCGGTAGCCAATGCCTTTTTGGACCGTTCCGCCATGATTGTCATCACAGGGGAGGTAAGCACTAATTTAACGGGTGTATACACACATCAGGTCCTTGAGCAGCAAGACATACTCAAACCGATTATCAAATGGTCAACAACATTGGCAAATGGTTCAGCAAGTCAGGCCATTTGGAAGGCTATTGAAATTTCCACATCAGGAGTGCCAGGACCTGTACATATCAATGTGCCTACAAACATTGCCGGGATGGAACAGAAATATGTATCTATAAAGCGGAAAGTGGCATTTCCAGTAGATCCCTCCAGGGAAGCGGTGGATTCGTTTATGAACTGTCTTGTTGAGGCGAAAAGACCCGTTCTTCTTGCCGGGGTAAACATTCGAAAGGAAGAGGCATCAAGCATCAGGGAGTTTTGTGAAAAATGGCGTATTCCGGTAATCACAACGTATAAGGCAAAGGGGGTCATTCCCGAATATGATGCGATTAGTTTCGGGGGGACAGGGCTAAGCCCTTCGGTGGATAATCAGCATTTTCAATTATTGCGGGAACATGCTGACCTGATTTTGACGGTAGGATTTGATCCTATTGAATTACGGAGCGATTGGAATCTATCTTGGGAGACCAAAACAATCAATGTCGATACGATTCCTAACCAATATCAATTGATCCCAGTGGATATGGAGTATGTTGGCGAAATTGGCAGGTTCTTTATTAAATTGAATGAAGCACAGCAAACAGTACAAAGTAAATGGTCGGATGAAGAACTGTTTGCTTACAAGGACGCCATTAAAGATAGAGTGAAACCGAAAGAGGCAGTCGGACTTAGCCCTTATGATGTGGTGTCTGAAACAAGGAAACTAATGCCAGAGGATGCTATTGCCATTGTGGATACAGGCAGCCATCGAATTATGCTAAACCACGTATGGGAATGTTATCATCCAAAGGAACTTTTGCAATCCAATGGGTTAGGGACAATGGCATATGCCCTGCCAGCAGCCATCGGGGCTCAGCTTACGCATCCTGACCGAAAAGTAGTTGCCTTTATGGGGGATGCTGGATTAGATATGATTACGGGAGAATTGGCCCTTTTAAATCAATATCAACTTCCAGTTACACTCGTTGTTTTCCGGGATAATATGTTGAGTTTAATTCGTTTAAAGCAGCAGCGAATGGGTTATGAAAGTACGGGAGTCGAATTTATCGCTCCTGCCTATGATCAATTGGCAAAAGCCTATGGCGGTATAGGCGTCGTTGTAGAAAATGTTAATGAATTACGTGAGGCGGTTAAAATCTCACAACAGAGTGAACGATTCACTTTAATTGAAGCTAGGATTAATCCTAGTGAATACCATGATCAAATGTAAGGTTATTATATTCCATCCATAATCCTAGAGGACAAGATTCCAAAAAGAGAAACTCTCATAAACTATATTAAACACGTGACGCAGTTCTATATATATTTTAATAGATCCAAAATAGTGCCCTTTTCTGTAGTAACGAAAAAAGTCCAATTTCTCCCTTTTAATACGAAGAAATTGGGCTATTTCTATTGTTAGCTATTAAATCTTTTATTATGTTTAACATGTTTAGATTTAGGGTTACTAAAGAACATTAAAGAACCTGCAACTACTACGCTTCCTATAAGAGCCTCCCCTGGAAATGCATAATCTGCCATCCATTTAAGCTCTTTTAGTCCAAGTGTTGCTTGAGGGGAGACCATCATCCAAATTCCGATTGCAAAAAGAATATAACCTAAAACCTTCATTTTATTATTCCCCCTTTGAAATTAGGATGACTTTCTAGATTGATTTATAGATAGAGTAGGTACTGTATTCATAGGTGCAAATCGATCTTGTACCATTGCTCCAATTAGACCATCATCTGTCGTATTGACTGCAGTACAAATCATAGGGATAAAGCCAGAGTACATGGTAATAAAGGTTGTGATAAATAACGCTGGATCTGGCACTTGTAGAATGGTAGCTATAACAGGAGACATGAAAAATCCCGCCCCCCCGGGAACGCCCGG
>NZ_JBALPC010000022.1:20749-21315 GCF_036965225.1 Bacillus sp. JJ1474
AATAATAAAATTTCAGATAAGGAAAGTGGGATGTCCATCATGGCACAGGTCGTTACAGTCACAATTAATACAGCCATTGTAGAAGTACTTTTATTTAATACTGTGCCAAACACAACGGATGTCTCAGCGAATTCTGGTTTTAATTCTAAATCTCTTTCAGCTGAAATAATGTTAACTGCCAGTGTATCATAAGACCCTCCGGTCCCAAAACCTGTTGAATAAACTGTAAAGTAATATTTCCATATTTGTGACCATGTTCTTTTGGAGATAATCTTTGTTAATACAATAATCAGGAGTGTCCATGTTGTAGCTAAAATAAATACCCAAAGGACGGTTTTACCATAATAGGCAACACCCTCAGTCCCAAACTTTAACGGAATGTTTATTGCTAAACATCCAATCATGATTGGATAATACCAAAGTAGCCACTTAAATGCTGCTAAAATATAATCGCTAATAACCATAATATTTCTTGCAATTGGCTCGAATTTTTTGTTAGTAGCGACTATCCATCCGATTACTACGGAGGCAATTAAAATCTGCAATAATGGTTGCTGGGTGATAAT
>NZ_JBALPC010000022.1:21335-22015 GCF_036965225.1 Bacillus sp. JJ1474
GTTTTAAATGTACCTAATATACTCATTATAAATGTAGAGAATCCTGCTACTTCCGCACCATCTGTTGTGAAATCCAGACCTGCAACTAAAAGAATAAAAAGTGCAGCATATCCTACAGCTACTAACCCTAAAACCAGGTATGACGCAAAGATTCTCCCAAACAATTGGCCAGCTTTATCTTTATGTACCAAAATTAACTTTACTGCTGCTCCTGCTAGTAAAAAAAAGATAATAGCTGTAGCAAATGTTACGATGCCTTTAGGAAAATACTGCCCGCTTAGAGCAAGCCCATGCACAACGGGATTGTTAGGTACAAATAAACCAAGTGAAAATCCAATTGCTAGAGTACTGAAAACCCAAAACGGATACGGAACCCTTTTAAAAAAATTTTGTTCATTCTTTTTTCTTGTCATAGAAACCTCTCCTTTACGAGGGATAAAGAAGGTTATAAACTATGTCTGATTACCCCGTTTTTAATGGTTTTGTAAATTCAATGGCCCTTACCTAAATACATAAAAAAAGTACTCCTGAACTTTCTTCAATCCTGTACACATTCAATTCTTTTATTTTTGAAGTTAGAATAAAACCTCCTCGATTTTAATGTAAACCTTTACAAATCTCAGTGGCCTAGACACCCAGCCACCCTTCTTTTATTAATTATATTTAAATTTTCAAAAAAA
>NZ_JBALPC010000023.1:0-14456 GCF_036965225.1 Bacillus sp. JJ1474
AATGTATTTTTCAAGAAAGTCAGCCAACTTAGAATATGCATAAATTTTATTTTTAAGTTTTGAAAACGTATGACCTTCATCTTCTATACGAATAAACGTAATAGGATGATCTCGTTTCTTAAGTTTATTCACAATCTGCTCTGATTCTTCAATCGGGACACGCGGGTCATTAACTCCATGGATCACCATAAGGGGAGAGGTGATATGGTCTGTAAGATTCAATGGATCGATTTGATCAAAAAATTCCCCATCTTCTTCAACCGTTCCATACTCAGTTTCTCTAAACCTCTTCCGCCAAGGACTTGTAGTTTTTAGGAAGGTTCTCAGGCTTGAGATTCCTACGATATCAACCGCAGCCGCCCACAAATCAGGATAGTGACTAATGGCAGAAAGAACCATAAATCCACCATAGCTGCCTCCCATAACCGCTATCTTTCCAGTATCAACATGGATATCTCCTTTAAGCCATTCCACTAAAGAAATTAGATCTTTCAGAGCATCCATCCGTTTACGAACATCATCTAAATGGGTATACGTCTTCCCGTAACCTGTACTGCCGCGAATATTTGGAGCAACCACTGCATAACCGCGGTTTAAAAAATATTGGAAAAGGGGATTGTAAACGGCACGACTTTGACTTTCCGGGCCACCATGAATATATACGACAACCGGCATTTTCTCAGCTGCAGATTTCGGCTTATAGTAAAAGGCAGGGATCTGAAGGTTGTCAAAAGAACGATAGAATATTTGTTCAGGCTCAATTAATTTCCCCTTAAGTATGGGAATGTGAGAAATATGTGTAAGCTGTTCTGCCTTGAGGGTTTCTAGGTCAAGCGCCCATATATCAGATGGGTGTGCAGGCCCGTTAAATATATAGAGGAGCTTTTGGTTTTTTGGTGAAAATTTGAGATTGGAGATCACTCCCATTGGTGTTTCCCATGTATAAAGGGTACTTATATCTAAATCTAGTAAATACCCTTTTGAGATCCCCCCCACATTGACCGTGAAAGCTAATTGATTTTTTTTCTCATTCATGGCTAGCCCTTCAAAATCCCACTCTCCCTGCTCCAGCCAAGTGAATTGTTTAGTAGGTAAATGAATACATGCAAGCCCAAAAAATTCACGGTCTTTATTTGATAATAGATAAAGATGATCTCCATCCTTATTTAAATGGACATCCCTAAAACTTGCTTCTCCTGTATGTTCTGTTATCCAGTTCATACCTCCAGTTAAAAGGGATAACACACCTAAATCATGATCGAGGGGAGAGTTTGTTCTTCTAACCAATAATGAATGCCCATCGGGAAACCATTTCAGAACAGAAAACGCCCCATCTTGCGCAAAAACGAGGCGGATTTCAAGGGTCTCAAGATTCTGGATATAAATATCAAAAAATGCTTGATTTCTTCGATTGCTAGACCAAGCAATCCATTTTCCATCTGGAGAGCTTCCACCATACAAATGAACATATTCTGGGGAGTTTGTCAGGGAGATCAGCTCTCCATCCTTCTTTAATAAGTAAAGTTGTTCCCTCTCATTTCCGGAAACGTCCATCCCAATAATCAAATCCGATGTACCAGTAACATATTTTATGAATGTGATTCCTTCCTTTGTAAAAGAGGATTGGGCAAGCCCCCTATTTTCTCCATCATACTCCCATACCTGTGGCAATCCCGAATAATCACAAATAAAGCTTATCTTTTTTCCATTCGGTTCACATTCAAGATTTTTCACCGTACTAACATGCGCATAAGGATCTAGACTTACTTCATTCATTACATTACCACCCATCATCTATTTTCAAAAAATTATCTACCAAAATAGAGTTCTTTTTGAGCTTTAAATATTTGGTGAATTATTTATTTTCCAAAACATATTTACCCATTCATTATATTTAGACAGAATGATTAACATGCTTTGTTGTGTAAGAAGGCAGGTGTTAATTTCAATAATAAAGAGTTCCCATTTACGGGCGGTTCTGTATTCTCCTTTTATTGAATTAAAGCGCCGGATCGTGTTGCTTAACAAGTGAAACAAACGCTTCTCCATCTTTCTTTTTTGCATTTGACTAAGGCTTTTAGTGATCCCATATAGGACCTCCTTACTTTCAGTTATTGTTTTTCAATATATTAGATATGGGAGAGTATCAATTGGTTTTCATTGAATGATATGATTTTATTTATCTCAAAAAAATGTTCATAAAATGAAAAATGAGCGCTTATCCCTTATTCAAGGATTGCGCCCGATTGTTTGTCAGCACGGTTTCAGCACTTCTTCTATTTCGGCTGTCAGTTTTTCCGGTTCTGTCTGTGGAGCAAAACGCTTTACTACATTCCCTTTTCGGTCCACTAAAAATTTCGTAAAATTCCATTTGACCGCCTGTGACCCTAACGCGCCTTTGGCCTCCTTTTTTATGTATTGATAAAGTGGGTCCGCATTCGCTCCATTTACGTCTACTTTTGCAAACATTGGAAAACTCACATTGTAATTCAAATCGCAAAACTGCTGAATTTCCTCGTTCGTTCCTGGTTCCTGTTGACCGAATTGATTACAAGGAAATCCTAGAATCTCTAATCCTAAATCTCGGTACTTATCATACAGCGCTTGTAACCCCTTATACTGTGGTGTAAAGCCACACTTGCTCGCCGTATTGACGATAAGGACGACTTTTCCTTCGTAACGAGACAACGGCTCTGTCTGACCGTCGATTTTCTTTACTGTAAAGTCATACACACTCATTTTTGCTCACATCCCTTTCAAGGTAACCCTTTATCCTTCACTAACCACTTCCGATACGCCCCACTCGAAGCACACTTCCAATACCTAGAAAGAAAAGTCGTGAATTTATGTCTTACCTCATAATAAAATTTCTTCAATCGAAGTTAATTATCCTTCTTAATCTATACAGCCAGTTACCTTCAGTACGTTTCTTCACAATCTCTATGCGGATTATCATAAAAATCTGCAGAGAGATTCCGATATCTTCATTTATAAGCTCATTAATCATCAAAAATAATAATTTTTTGAAAAAAGTGTTAACATTTCTATTAATAATATTTATAATACTTGTATACAAGTCTACTTGTATTAAAATTGAGAAGGTGAATCCATGAAAGAATCCAGAGAAAATCTATATCCGGAAAAATGGCTTTCTAAGGCATCAACCGGTGATCGGATTGCATACGAGCTAAGAATGCGGATCATTTCGGGCGCTATTGAAAGCGGTACCATCCTATCAGAGAATAAATTGGCTGCAGATTTTTCAGTAAGCCGGTCACCGGTTCGGGATGCACTAAAAATACTTGCTGCTGAGAATATCATCCAGTTAGAAAGAATGGGTGCTGTTGTCCTCGGCTTAACAGAAAAGGAAATAGAAGAAATTTATGATGTCCGTTTGTTAATCGAAACATTTGTTTTTGAACGGCTAGTAAGAATAGAAGTAACCGAGCTAACAAAGGAACTTAGCAAAATTTTGGAAATGATGAAAGTTGCCATCAAATACCAAGATGCAGATGAGTTTTCCTATCAGGATATTCTGTTCCATGAAACGATTATTCGAGCTATTAATCATTCCCACATCCTGATGATTTGGAATAATTTAAAACCTGTGATGGAAAGCTTTATTCTTCTTTCCATGCGAATGCGTTTTAACGAAAAGTACGATGATTTCCCACGTATCATCAACAATCATAAATTATATATTGAAGCAATCAAAACAAAAGACCGAGCCCTTATGATTAAGTCCTTGCACCAAAACTTTGATGATGTTCAAGGCAAGGTTGAAGACCTGTGGAGGTCACAACAAATGCTTTCTGAAGGAGTAGAACAAGATAATGACTAACTTTATGTTAGGAATCGATATAGGAACAACGAGCACAAAAGCTGTTTTGTTCAGTGAAAACGGCAAAGTTATTCAACAGGAGAATATCGGTTACCCACTTTACACTCCTGATATCTCAACTGCTGAACAAAACCCGGAAGAAATCTTTCAAGCTGTTTTGAAAGCGATTTCGAATATCACAATACAACATCCTGAAAAACAGATCATGTTTATCTCGTTTAGCAGTGCGATGCATAGCGTCATTGCCATGGATGAAAATGATCAGCCGCTCACTTCCTGTATCACATGGGCGGATAATCGCAGTGAAGCATGGGCCCATAAAATCAAAGATGAATTGAATGGCCATGAAGTCTACAGACGAACAGGAACACCGATCCACCCGATGTCGCCATTAGCCAAAATTGCTTGGATTGTAAATGAGCACCCCGACATCGCGACAAAGGCAAAGAAGTATATCGGAATAAAAGAATATGTCTTCAAAAAATTGTTTAATCAATATACAGTCGATTTTTCCCTTGCTTCAGCAATGGGGATGATGGATCTCAAAACATTGGACTGGGATGACGAAGCATTAACAATTGCCGGAATTACAAGAGAACAATTATCTGAACTTGTCCCGACAACGAAAATATTTAAAAACTGCCATCCGGATTTTGCCCAGCTAATGGGGATTGAACCACAAACCCCGTTTGTCATTGGAGCCAGTGATGGCGTGCTCTCAAATCTCGGGGTCAATGCAATCAGAAAAGGTGAAATTGCCGTCACAATTGGGACAAGCGGTGCCATCCGAACGATTATTGATGAACCGCAAACGGATGAAAAAGGAAGGATTTTCTGCTACGCCTTAACCGAAAAGCATTGGGTCATTGGTGGGCCTGTCAATAATGGTGGGATGGTTCTTCGCTGGATTCGCGATGAGCTAGCCTCAGCAGAAGTGGAAACAGCAAAGCGATTAGGTATTGATCCGTACGAGGTGTTAACGAAAATTGCCGGAGGCGTTAGGCCAGGATCTGATGGATTGCTATTCCACCCTTACTTGGCAGGTGAACGTGCACCATTATGGAATCCTGACGTACGCGGTTCCTTTTTCGGCCTAACAATGTCCCATAAAAAAGAACATATGATTCGTGCTGTCTTAGAAGGTGTCATTTACAATTTATACACGGTATTTCTAGCATTAACTGAATGCATGGATGGACCTGTTACCCGGGTTCAAGCGACAGGGGGCTTCGCAAGGTCAGAGGTTTGGCGGCAAATGGTAGCCGACATCTTTGAATCTGAAGTGGAGGTACCCGAAAGCTATGAGAGTTCCTGTCTCGGTGCCTGTATTTTAGGACTTTATTCATTCGGAAAAATTGAATCATTTGAAGTGGCTTCTCACATGATTGGCAGCACTTACAAGCATACGCCTGAAGGAGGTGCTGTTAAAGAATACCAGCAATTATTGCCGATTTTTATTAATTTATCCCACGTATTAACAGAAGATTATACACGGATTTCAGCGTATCAAAGACGCTTACCGCACTCAACAAAATAACGAATGGGAGGCAATTAAATGCCATTACTTATTGTAGCAATTGGAATTTTAGCATTATTACTTTTAATAATGGGTTTAAAGTTAAATACCTTTATTTCATTAATTATTGTTTCATTTGGTGTTGCATTAGCCCTTGGTATGCCACTAGGGGAAATTGTTAAAACGATTGAAGCCGGATTAGGTGGTACACTTGGGCACTTAGCGTTAATTTTTGGACTTGGTGCGATGCTAGGAAAATTAATAGCAGATTCAGGTGGCGCACAACGAATTGCCATGACCCTTGTGAATAAATTCGGTGAGAAAAATATTCAATGGGCAGTTGTTGCAGCATCTTTTATCATCGGGGTTGCATTATTCTTCGAAGTAGGATTAGTATTATTAATTCCAATCGTCTTTGCCATTTCAAGACAATTAAATGTTTCAATTCTGTATCTTGGCATTCCGATGACAGCAGCATTATCTGTCACACATGGATTCCTGCCTCCTCACCCGGGCCCGACTGTCATTTCCGGTGAATATGGGGCAAACATTGGGGAAGTTCTACTTTACGGTTTTATTATATCCATTCCAACTGTTATTATTGCTGGTCCTATTTTTACAAAGCTTGCAAAAAAACTTGTTCCAGAATCTTTTACGAAGATGGGCAATATTGCTTCATTAGGTGAGCAAAAATCATTTAAGCTTGAAGACACACCAGGGTTTGGCATCAGTGTATTTACTGCCATTCTTCCTGTTATTTTAATGGCGATTGCAACCATTATTACATTGCTTCAAAAAACATTAGGATTTGAAGATAATTCGTTCTTGGCAGCCATCCGTTTTATTGGGGATGCTGGCACAGCGATGTTAATCTCTTTACTAGTTGCCATCTATACGATGGGCATTGCAAGAAAGATTCCAATCAAGACTATAATGGATTCATGTTCAACAGCCATTTCACATATCGGGATGATGCTGTTAATTATCGGGGGCGGCGGTGCCTTCAAACAAGTATTAATAAATGGCGGTGTTGGTGACTACGTTGCCGTAATGTTCAAAGACACTTCCATGTCCCCAATCTTACTTGCGTGGATCATCGCAGCTATCTTAAGAATTGCCCTAGGCTCTGCGACTGTTGCTGCATTAACTACTGCTGGATTGGTAATTCCAATGTTAGGACAAACGGACGTGAACCTCGCATTAGTTGTACTGGCAACCGGTGCAGGCAGCTTAATCGCTTCTCACGTAAACGATGCAGGCTTCTGGATGTTCAAAGAGTATTTTGGCTTAAGCATGAAAGAAACCTTTGCAACTTGGACATTGCTTGAAACTATTATTTCAGTTGCTGGATTAGGATTTGTTTTATTGCTAAGTTTAATAGTATAACCTGCTTTTGAAAAAAGGTCGGACCCTCAATGCTAATACACTTTAGCATCGAGGATCTGACCTGTTACCATTTTTGTCACAAAAGGAGAGTAATAAAGTTGAATACAATTGGTGTTATTGGTTTGGGAGTAATGGGCAGTAATATCGCTTTAAATATGGCAAGTCACGGTGAGCAGGTTGCTGTCTATAATTATACTCCGGATCTAACCGATCAGCTGGTTCAAAAAAGTAACGGTCAGCCCATCCATCCGTACTATGAAATTCAAGATTTTGTTCAATCACTAGAATCCCCAAGGAAAGTCTTCCTGATGGTCACAGCTGGAAGTCCCATCGATTCTGTGATCCATTCATTGGTTCCTTTTCTTGATACAGGAGATATCATCATGGACGGCGGCAATTCCCATTATGAAGATACTGCTCGCAGATATGATGAGTTAAAGTCTAAGGGAATTGGTTATCTTGGAATTGGGATTTCAGGCGGGGAAGTCGGGGCCTTGACAGGTCCTTCCATCATGCCAGGCGGGGATAAGCAAGTATATGAACAGGCAGCTTCGATTCTTACAAAAATAGCAGCCCAAGTAGATGGTCAACCTTGCTGTACGTATATTGGCCCTAAAGGTGCAGGGCACTTTGTAAAGATGGTCCATAATGGAATTGAGTATGCCGATATGCAGCTGATTGCTGAGGCCTATACTTTTTTAAGAGAAAAGTTAGGTTTATCTGTTGATGAAATTGCCGACATCTTCGAGTCATGGAATCAAGGTGAACTAAAAAGTTATTTAATCGAGATTACTGCAGAGATCTTAAGAAAAAGGGATGAAATAACCGGTTCGCCTCTGATTGATGTGATTCTTGATAAAGCAGGGCAAAAAGGCACTGGTAAATGGACAAGCATCCAAGCCATTGATAACGGAATTCCAGCTTCCATTATTACGGAGGCATTGTTCGCGCGTTACATCTCTTCTTTAAAAGAAGAAAGGGTTTTTGCAAAAGAATTCTTGTCGGATCCTGAAATTGATAAGCCGAATTTAGATAAAGAAGTTTGGATTGAGCACGTTAGACAAGCATTATATTTAGGGAAGGTTTGCGCTTACGCTCAAGGATTTACACAATATAAAATGACGTCTGAACTGTTTGAATGGAATTTGCCTTTAAAGGACATTGCGCTCATCTTCCGCGGCGGCTGCATCATTCGTGCGGAATTTTTAAACGTAATAAGTGAAGTCTATGAAACACAGCCAAATTTGGCTAATTTATTAATCGCTCCTCATTTCGCCGAAAAAGTGAAAGAGTATCAAATGGGACTACGAAAAGTTGTCTGTGAGGGCATTACTTCCGGAATTGCATTTCCATGTTTAAGTGCATCGATTTCTTATTTGGATAGTTATCGGACAGACATTTCAAATGCTAATCTGTTGCAAGCACAAAGAGATTATTTTGGGGCCCACACTTATGAACGACGTGACTTAGCAGGAGTCTTTCACACAAATTGGAATGATTGATTTCGCATCAGCAGAAAAAAGGTACCAGACCCCCAATGAGTTTTAGGATCTCACTGGGGGTCTAGAACCAGAAACTATCTTCTCCCTCGATTTAATATATTATTTTGTATCCTTTATTTGAATTAGGTCAGAATTAAATACTTTAAATCTGTTTTTTATAATATCAGCTTCCTGTGTCTTTGCTTTTTTGATAGTCGTTCCTAGACAGAAAAGAAAGGAAACGTAAAAGAAAACCCATCAGCATATTATACTGTACATCCATACGTTAATCTATTGCTGCTGATGAAGCAGCTGCTTGGTCAGCCTTCACACAATCAATTGCAACAACGATCGCAATAATGATAGCTTCCATTTCTTCATTCAATATTTGAACCTTATAACTATCGCCCCAAGTGAACCACTCCTTAGTCACTTTACCGACAACTTTCCCATGCTGTAAAACCTGAAAATCCATATCCAACCAATTACCTTGTACTTCAATGCCTGCCGCATCAATCGTATAACGTGCTTTAAAGAAAGAAAACTCTTTCTTAATCGTTAACACCTCTCGGCCATTCACCTCAACAAAAAACTTCGGTAAAAAGCTAAACATCTTTTTCGTAATAAGCGCAACTTCATCTCTTTTTGTATTCATAATGGAGAATGTCTTTGGGATCTGCATAAAACTGCCCTCCACATAATAAACATCCTTCTCCTGTTGGTCCTTTACCGTAAATTTGCCACTTAGACTAAATACCTTCTGTTTAATATATAGTTGCTTCATGCTATGCCTCCTTGATGTAGCATATTAATTAAAATATATTATGTTTTGTCTTACTGCTAATCATAGCATTATCAACAGAAGTGTGCTTTCTTAAATAGTTTTCAGCTAACTCTGCTGCCTTGTCGAGTCAGGTAAATCATTCACCGCAATTTGATAAAAAGGGTTCTTCTCGCAAAAGTATTTTATGGTATGATGTTTAGGTTGTGTATATACTATGTGACACATTTACATTCATCTATGAAAAGAGGTATTTATGCACCCTACAAAATTATCAAAGCGACATTGGTTGCTTATCTTAACACTTACTTTATTAACATTTGTTCTTGGGACAAGCGAATTTGTCATTGTCGGAATCTTAACCGATATTTCCTCAAGCCTTCATATTACAAATGCAAAAGCAGGTACACTCGTTTCTACGTTTGCCATTACGTTTGCCATCGCCACACCACTAGTAATGTCAGCAACAAGTCATTTTCCAAAGCGTAGATGGATGTTGTTTTTGATCGGATCTTTCATAGTCCTGAATGCATTATGTGTAATCTCGTCGAGCTACATCATGCTCCTCACCCTTCGAATGATGACAGCGATTGTTACAGGCGTTTTAATTTCACTCGCCATGATAGTTGCGAGTGAAACGATGCCGATTCAAAAACGCGGACTCGCGATATCATTCGTTTTCGGTGGGTTCACACTGGCAAATGTCGTTGGAGTGCCAATTGGTACAGTCATCGCAGATTGGTATAGCTGGAATGCCACTTTCATGTTAACGACTCTTCTAGGAGGATTAGCATTTTTAGCATCCTTTTTCGTCTTGCCTAATGGACTCAGCCAAATACGGAGTTCGATACGGGATCAGTTTTCTTTATTGACCAAGCCACGAATTTTGATGGCTTTTTTCATTCCAGCTCTCGGATTTGGTGCAACATATGTTGTCTTTACGTACCTTGTTCCTATCTTAAAAGGAATGGAAGCACCAAATAACTCCATTAGTTTAATCTTATTTGGTTACGGAATTATTTCGATTTTCAGCAATATCCTCGCTGGTAAAATTGCCAGCCACAATGCAATCGGCCGCCTTCGGTTTGTTTTTCTTGTACAGGCAGTGGTGCTAGCAAGTTTATTTTGGACGACTCAAAACTTCGTTGTAGGGTTATCCAACATCGGCTTAATGTCATTAATGGCGATTATGTTAACAACATCGACACAGCTTTATTTAATTGATCTTGCTGGCATTTATCAGCCAAAAGCAACAGGGCTCGCCGCTTCACTGATGCCAGTAGCAAGCAACGTAGGTATCGCTTTCGGTTCAGCTCTAGGAGGAATGGTGTATCATCAAGGAAATTTAATGAATGTCACATGGGTTGGTGGAATCGTGGCAGTCTGTGCTTGTCTCCTAACATGCTTTAGTCATCGTTTAGACGAAAAACAAAAGAAATTAGCATAAACACACAAGAAAGGGCCAGTCCCCAATTAACCCAAGCTATCAATTTCTACGAAAGTCAGCTTCTCCTATGGTGGAAAAGAAAGGCATTAACCTTTTCTTTTCCACCAACAGGAAGCCATGGAATCTTAACAACGGAATATAAGTAGGTCCCAGAACTTATGATTTATTTGTTAACTTCACAACAGATGAATAGGGTTTCTTCTCTTTTTGTATTCTCATAATACTCTGTTCATTAAGTAAACCAATAATTTTTTCAAGGTGATCAAGATCCCTGACCACAATAAAACTTGGCTGGAATAGTCTATTTTTTAAATGAAATGTCAATTTATATGCATTGTTCACTCGAGAATCAAGCCCATAAAGCTCATGCCAACGAATTACTTTTTCTGTTTCATAGTACTTTATTTGATCTGAAGAATAGAATTTTCCATGAAGGATTAGACCATTTGGTAAAATAAACAGATTTCCGCGATGCTTTATTGCACTAATGATTGTGAAAAACAAATAGGCAAAACTAAAGAAGGAGGATCCCAACCAGTCAGTTGAAATGACAATTATTAAAAGCACTGTTAACAATACAAGAGCAATCATGGTGCCCCATTTTACATATTGATAAGATTTCGTGTGCTTTGTTAAAGGCTCCATCTCTTTCCACTCAGTTGGCAGGAGGATACTACTAAACTCATGTTCTTTTTTGGGAAAGAGCGCATCTTTAGAGCAATCAGCTGCTTTCTTTAGATTTAATCGATATTTGATTAAATAAATGACTCCTAGAACAAATAACACCGTAAATATGATGTTCATCACTTCTTAATTACTCCTCCTTCTCTCTTTCCTTTTTCTTCACCCATTATTCCAAAGAAATTTTTACAACATCATCTAAATATTTCGTTGTACTATATCCATAAATCTCCAGACTCTTAGGATTTACATTTTTACCTTGGAACCGAACGCTTTGAACTGTAGATAAATGACGGGGCTGCTCGATTTCCTCATATGGGACCGGCATATTATTTATTTCGTATACTACCCCGTTTTTATCAACAATTACTCCTTCAGAATTCATATCTATAAAACTCGATTCATTTACAATATTGAATTGAAGCCACTCATACTCCCGATTCTCAACCTCATGATTACTTAGCACAAAATTCGTAGAGTCGCCAACTTCCATCCTATCTATGGAAATTGTACTTCCCGCATATTCAAAAGTATGAGGGTATTCTCTAATATCGTCCAATTCGATGATAAATGTATCTTCAACCGTTAAATTAGCAGATTTAAATTGAACATGAACCTCTTTCGGTTTTTCTCCAAAAAGAGGGTCAAAGTGTGTTTGATAAGTTGCCCAATTCACGTCTTGCTGTGAATGCCAAAAAGAGCTGCCATACATTTGAGCTTTTATTTTTTTATTGTTCACTTCTAGATTGTTAATATTAAGAGAGTCTATCCGCTTCACTATTCGTTCATTATTAATACCAAATTGCAGAATCGTTGTAGTTGGAGCAATGATGAGTTTATCAAATCGAAGGGGAATTCCTTCAATTTCTGTTACTTCATCATCCAATGCATATTCGGTGGAAGGCCGTTTTGTTACTGGTATCTCGAAGCTCCACTCGCCTGTTTTATTTTCAATATTATCGTAATTCCAATAACCAGAGCGCCCAGAGGAATCACGAATTAATTTCTGAAGCTTCGTGATCGTGAGTTTGATTGTCCCGCTCTCCTCTTTAAGTGGCAACAGACTCATCTTCCCTTTAAACACGTTCTTTTCTTTGTTATTTATATCCGATTCAAGGTCAGGAGGATAGAACCTTGGATACGTTTCACGGCTCATGATTTCATACTCGTTCTCTACAAAAACCCCATCACCATAACCAAAATTCATCACAAATTGATTATCTTCACCTGTATCTTCTATCTCATAAATAACAAGCGTCTGAACATCATCAGCAATTACGCTCTTAATCTTCACCTTCACCCCGTCGTCTTCCGCTTCCAGATTCAGCCTTTTACCGAGGTCCTGCTGTAGAAAATAACGCAATTCCGGATCTTCTTCTGTCCATGTATAGTAGACGTAGGCAAACGCCCCTGTAAAGAAACCTACACCCATCAATAATGCGAATACACTAGCAAAAACAAGTCCCATTCTTTTACGTTTCTTGTTCTTCTGTTGTCTGTGGATTTCTTTTTCAGTCAGCCTAGCTCTAACCTTCTCCATGAAACCAGATGGCACATGCAAATCTTCAATCAGATTAGTAAGTTCCAACATCGTTAACATGACATCCTGAAAGGCAGCCAGATCCTCCTGACAATCTTGACAATGATAAATATGTATTTCGAAATCAATCTTTTTCGGCCGATCCATCGCTCTTTCTAAGTAATCAATGTAATCCTTTTTATACTCCTTACAGCCATTAAAGGTTGATCCATACCTCATTTCATTTCTAAGAGACTGGATTCCAGAAGCCAAAAGCTCTTTCATCTTTTCCGCTGACACTTGGAGAAAATGTGCCGCTTCCTCCTGAGAGATACCATGCATATATGTTAGGACCATGGCTTCTCTCTCGGACTCCTTCAATTGATCAAGTGCTTTAAATAAATCCTGCCTTGGTTCACTGTCCTCTGAAGCTTGTAAACTTCTATCACCAGAAAGCTCTCGACAGTTATGTATGAAAATGGATGTAACCCATGTTTCGAATGATGTTTTATTTTTATATCGAGGCCATTCCTTTTGGACTTGTATAATGGACCGGTAAAAAAGCTCTTCCATTTGCTTTTGATTACTAAGATAGGACCAACCAAGTATATAAAACGATTGTTTGTGCTGATCGAACCAATCGACTATGGATTCCACGTCTTTTTCTCTTATTGTAGTGGTAGATATGGGATTTATTTTTGCTGGAATCATAAACATGTTCCCCCCTTTTATCCGCGTGTCATTAACATTAGATATGTGTTCCTGATAATTTGATCCGCAAGCTTTGTATAAATTTCAGGTGAAAGCTAATAAGTTTTATTAATAAATTACAATTATTATAAATAATGGTTCATATATAGAATATCAAACTTCGAATTAGTTCGTAAGACTGCTTGTATTTTTATCTCAACAGATTAAATATTATTTTTTCAAAACAAAAAAATCCCCTATAGGTAATAGTGTATCATCTACAATTTTTCTTGTAGCCTTTTTACACTATCCACATATAAGGGCTAAAATCAAGGAAACCCTTTCAACCAATTGTTCAGCTTTTACTAAGATTTTTGTTGCAACCTTTATGCTCGTTAAGGTGGGTGCTGTTTTGGAAAAAAACTCATTTACTTATGATACGGTTCACCTATGCTTTTCTAGTACAGCAACCTTCATCTAGCTATCTAATGTACTCAAATCTGCTAAAGATAATCGACTAACTACATCATAACGATTCCCTTCCCCTCTAGGGTTTATAATAACTGTCCCCATATTAGGTATTTGACCTAAACCGACCCCTTCCGGGAAACTGTGAGCAACAATAACCTTATTTCTCCCCACTTCTGGAATTGTTTCAAAATAAGACTTAAGATTATATAAAATTCTTTGTCTATCACTACTAGGTAAATTTCCACTCAACCAATTTACCTCAACCCAAAAAGGATTAACTTGAACATTATGACTTCCAAATGCTAACTGTGCTGTTTCTATTGTCCTGCAAAAAGGACTTGTCGAAACAGGGTATTCAATCGGAATTTGTAAATATCGAAGAATTTCTCCATAGTAAATAGCCTGCCTACGTCCCTTTTCAGAAAGATTTCTTTGGGTTAAACAGTTTTGAAAGTTTAAATAGGGTAAATCTCTTCCAACGGTCGCTTCCCCATGCCTTGCATATAATATAAATCCTCCAGTTCTAATGGAATTTAGTAACGATCTATTCAAAGTATTTTTCTCCTTTCATATAAACATCCTATTTACTGCTAATGTATGACATGGGTTCTTAATCAGTTAAAAAAAAACAA
Source organism: Bacillus sp. JJ1474 (assembly GCF_036965225.1). Classification (NCBI taxonomy): domain Bacteria; kingdom Bacillati; phylum Bacillota; class Bacilli; order Caryophanales; family Bacillaceae; genus Bacillus; species Bacillus sp. JJ1474. Next base: position 14,446 of record NZ_JBALPC010000023.1, read on the forward strand.
ACAGGAATAAT